>NZ_JBIVUV010000016.1:104292-231321 GCF_044768525.1 Streptomyces sp. NPDC091287 | reverse complement strand
CTCGGGTGCTGGCGAACACCCCCCCCCCCCCCCCCCCCCCCCCGGGGGGGGGGGGCCCCCCCCCCCCCCCCCGGGCCCCCCCCCCGGGGGGGGGGGGGCCCCCGCCCGGCGCCGTCATGAGGTGGAGTAGTCCGGCAGGAGCCTCTTGGCCTCGGCGGCGGCCTTGTCCAGGCCCGCCTTCGTGCCCTCCTGACCCGAGATGATCTTGATGAGCTGGGTCTCCAGCGGGACGTAGAGCGAGGAGTACTGCGCCAGCGGCGGGCGCGGAATCCCCGCGGCCAGGAGATTCTCGTAGCCGGCGATGCCCGGGTTGGAGGTCACCTCGCTGGTGTAGGCGTCCTCCCGGGTCGGGAGGGTGCCGTTGGCGGTGGCGACCTTGACCTGTGAGTCCTTGGAGGTCATGAAGGCGATGAACTTCTGCGACGCCTTCTGGTGGGCCGCGTCGGAACCGGCGTAGGCGACCAGGTTGTGCCCGCCCAGCGGAGTTCCCTGAGCCGATCCGCTGCCGGGCACGGGCGCGATCCCGAGGTTCGCCTTGTCCTGGAACGCCGCGCCCTTGAAGACGTTCGCGTTCTCCCACGGGCCCTGGATGATCGCGGCGACCTTCCCGCTGCTGAAAGCATCCATGATGTTGGCGTACGCGTTGCTGGTGGTGTCGAGCTTCCGCGCTCCCGGGGCCTTGAGGAGACCCTTCAGGGTGTCGATGCCCTTGACCGCGGCCGGGGAGTTCAGGGTGATCTGCTGAGCGTCGGCGTCGACCATGTCGGTCTTCTCGCCGAACAGGAACGGCATAGCGTAGTACGCCTGCGGGTTGAAGGCGAAGCCGTCGACGCCGGTCTTCTCCTTCACCTCCGTGATGTTCTTCTTGAGCTCATCCCAGGTGGCAGGGGCCTTCTTGATGCCCGCCTCGGCGAAGAGCTCCTTGTTGTACATCAGGCCGAGCGTGTCGGTGACCTGCGGGATGCCGTAGAGCTTGTCCTCGTACTTGGCCTGCTCGATCAGGTTCTGCGCGAACATCCCGGACTCGGCGGCCGCCGGTGTGTCATCCAGCGGAGCCAGATAACCGGCCTTGGCGAAGCCGGGGGTCCAGCCCACGTCGGCCCGCAGTACGTCGGGCGCCCCCTTGCTGCCGGCGGCGGTCTGGAACTTGGTCTGGGCGTCGCCGAAGGGAACGCTGACGTACTTGACCTTGATGTCGGGGTTGGCCTTCTCGAAGTCCTTGACCAGGGCCTTGAAGGTGCCCGCCTCGTTGGTGGCGTCCGAGGTGTCCCACCAGGTGATGGTCACAGGGCCGGAGCTTTCGGAGTCCGAGCTGCCGCCGGAGCAGGCACTCGCTGAGATGGTCAAAGCCGCTACGACGACGGCTGCCGCAATACCACGGCGCATAGGAACTCCTCGGTGGAAGAACTGATCCGAAACGGCGAGCCCGGTGCTTTCGCCGGCAGCGGGACGGAACCGGCGAAAGCAAGCAAACATGCACCTCTCGCGCAAACGGTATGCCGAGCGGCCGGGGTCGCGGATGGCTCCCCGGACTGGCGGCAGATGCGCCGCCCCGTCCGGATCGAGCCTCGCGAGCTCTGTGATGCCGCAGACGTTAGCAGGTTATTAACACCAGTTAGTTAACGGTTGCGTAACGTGCAGTTCTCGTCAGAGGCGAAGCGGTGGGAAGGTGCTTGACCTGCGGATACAGAGGGGAGGGGAGCACGCCGACAGCCCCCGGCCGCCAGGAAGACCGGCGTCAGAGGGCTGCGGGTGATCGGCTTACGGGTGTCCGTCAGTGCGGCGGGATCTCGATGCGCGCGGTGGAGTCCCGGACGATCAGATGCGTACCCAGGAGCTGATGAGGGTGCTGGTCCTCATCCCGGATCGCCGAGAACAGCAGGTCGGCCGCAGTCCGCCCCTTCGTGGTGATGGCCTGGCGCACCGTGGTCAGACGGGGACGCATCCAGGACGACTCCGGCAGGTCGTCGTACCCGGTGACGGAGACGTCCCCCGGCACCGACAGCTCCAGATAGTGCAGAGCGTCCAGCGCGCCGAAGGCCAGAATGTCCGACATCGCCACGATCGCCGTCGGCGGGTCCTGCGCCATGATCCGCTTGGTGGCGCGGAAGCCGTCCATGCGGGTGACCGCCACCTCGATGAGGGAGATGTCCTCCATTCGCAGGCCGGCCGCGTCCAGGGCGTTGGCCATCCCCGTCATCCTGCGCGCGAGGGGGCCCCGGTAGCCACGCTCGGCAACCTCGGGACCAGGATCGAGGGACAGGACGGCGATACGCCGGTGGCCGAGGTCCAGTACGTGCCGCATCACCTCGAAGGCACCGGCCTCGTCGTCGACGTCCACGCTTGAGACGTCCTCGCTCGGACTGCTGTCAACGAGGACGAAGGGGATGCCCCGGCGTTTGAGCTCGGCGACCTCTCCGCGGTCGTGCTCCAGGCCGCACACGATGAACCCGTCCACCGCGGCGTACGGGATGGCCTTCAGCATCGAGTCTCTCAGCGGCGGGGTGAGCAGCATGGTGTAGCCCTGCTCGTCGCAGACCTGGCCCACGCCCGTCAGGAACCGGGCGTAGTAGGGGTTCTCCATGACCCGCGCCAGATTCTGCGGCAACAGAACACCCAGCGACTGCGTCTGCCCTGCCTTCAGCATCCGCGCCAGCGTGTTGGGCACGTAGCTCAGCTCCTGAGCCGCCGCGAGAATACGGTCCCTCGTCGCCGCGGACAGCTTCTCCGGGCTGTTGAAGGCGAACGAAACAGCCGACCGCGACACCCCCGCCGCCTTGGCGACATCCACGGACGTGGGTCGAGACTTTGCACCACCTGCGGCCCGCCCCGGCGACGTCGCCGACATAGCTGCCCCCGTATTCCTAAACGATTAGTAACGCGTGACGTCTGCTATCGGCACCTTACAGCTGAGCGCCGGAGGCAGGGCAGAGTGATAGATCCTCCAGGCCCGCAGCCATCGGTATTTACCCATCATTAACTTGAGTTAGCAACTTCCAACGACCAGGCGCGGCGACTTCCGGCCAGCGTCAGCGGGCCTCGCCCCCGGAGCCGTCACGCAACGCCGAGGGCAGGCGGCGCGGCACCCCCCTCGGCTGCCTGAAGTGACCAGGTTGCCGCGACGCGACTGAGTCGGGTTGATGAACTGCTGAGAAAGGGCGCCAGGGGGAGGGGCATCCGGCAGCAGCCACCTGCCCCTGGGCGGGCACACTCGCTCCGCAGCGGCAGCCCGCCACCACGCCGCGGCTACCCTCTCCATCTGGGGAGTGCCGGGCGCCCTCATCGAGGACGCGCTCCCGGTGACTTCGGAACTTGTCACCAAGGTGGACGGGCCTTCAGATCGCCAGCGCCCTCGCGACCTCGTACGGATGCAGTGCCCGAGTAAGGAGCCGGTCCCCGCCTCCGTACTCCCCGCCGCGGCGGTCCGGCCGGTTGACCCCCGCATCGCGTAGTCACGCGACCGCTGATCCAACTCCCTCAAGGAGAACCTCCCATGGCCGATGGTGGTACTGGACGTCCTCGGCTGTCGGCGCCCATGTTTCCGGCCGCTTGAGCCCCGTCGCTATTTCCCGTCAGCCTCGTGCTGCCGGGGCCTGGGGCGGTGCCGGGGGCGGTACCGGACCGCTGTGGTGTCCGGAGGTCGGGGAGGCGACCGCGTGGTCCGCTGCCACCTGTACCGCCAGGTCGGTGCCCAGGCCGGACAGGGTCAGGCGTACGGTGTCTCCGGCTTGGAGCGGGCCGACTCCTGCTGGGGTTCCGGTGGTGATCACGTCGCCGGGGTGCAGGGTGGTGACGGAGGAGGCGTAGGCGGTCAGTTGGGCGACTCCCCAGATCAGATCGCGGGTGTTGGCCTTCTGCCGGAGTTCTCCGTTGACCCAGCAGTGCAGTTCTACCGCTTCGGGGTCTCCGAACTCGTCGGCTGTGACCAGGACCGGTCCCATGGGGGTGAAGGTGTCGAAGGACTTGCGGGTCGAGCGGTCTTCGCCGCCTCGCATGGTGATGTCCAGTAGGCCGGTGTATCCGAAGACGTAGTCGAGTGCGTCCTGCTCGCTGACGTGCCGTGCGGTCCGGCCGATGACCAGGGCGAGTTCGCCCTCCTGGTCGAAGCGACGGTCGTGGTAGGGAAGTTGGACGGTGGCTCCCGGATCCAGCAGGGAGGAGGGGGCTTTGAGGAAGAAGCCGAGTGCGCCCACCTGGGAGTCGGTGCTCATCTCCGCCTGGTGGTCGCGGTAGTTGACCGGCGCGGCGATGATCTTCGAGGGATCGGGTATCGGTACCCGCAGCCGGACGTCGCTCACGGCCAGCCCCGAGCCCTCCCCGCGACCGGGCCGTGCCTGATCCCAGTCTTCGATGACCTGCCGCATCGTCGGGGCTCCCGGGACGGGGATCACCCGGTCTTCGGTCAAATGGCCGACCCGGCCGTCGTTGTAACTCACCAGTCGCAAGGTTGCTCTCCTTCAGAGGATTTCCGTGTCTTCATCGGTTCAGCTCAGGCGGCGGGCAGGGGGCTCAGGCCCGGTCCGCCGGGATCTGCTGCGAGGGTGTCTGCTCGGTTCGCGCCAGGCCGAGGGCTTCGAGGACCGGTTCGTCGGAGATCCGGAAGAGGTCGGCGTCCTCCTCGGCCTCGTGGTCGACGGCTGCCCAGGAGGGCACGACGAACATGTCGCCCGCGTTCCAGGAGAAGCGTCGTCCGCCGATGACGGATGCGCCGGACCCGTGGAAGACGACGTAGATGGCGCTGCCGGCCCGGCGGGTCGAAGCGGTGCGGTGGCCGGCGAGGACCCGGTGGAGTTCGGCGCGCAGGGTCGGCATGATGTCGTGGCCGGTGCCCGGGTCCGTGTAGCGGATCGCGGCCTCCTGGTGGCCGGTGGACCGCAGCAGGCTGGAGAGGGCGGCGTCGACGGTTTCCCAGCGGTAGGCCAGCAGGTGGGAGAAACGGTCCGACCCCGGTTCTTCGACGGTGACCGCTCGGCCCGCGCCGAGGGGCAGCAGACCGGGCGCGGTGAAGTGGTGTTCGGAGCGGGATCGCTTCTCCGGCTGGTAGGGGCTCAGCTCCTCACCGCCCGGTTCGAAGAACACCGCGTCGAGGTTGCGGACCAGCGGCAGGTCCAGTGCGTCGAACCACAGCATCGGCTCGGTGCCCGGGTTGTGGTGTTCGTGCCAGGTCCAGCTGGGGGTGAGCACCAGGTCTCCCGGTGCCATGTGGAGGGCGTCCCCGTTGACCAGGGTCCACACGCCGCTGCCTTGCAGCGTGAACCGGAGGGCGGCGGGGCTGTGGCGGTGGGCGGGGGCGAGTTCTCCGCCGGCCAGGTACTGCACGGCGCCCCACAGGGTGTGGGTGGCGAAGGGCAGCCCGTCGAGGTCCGGGTGGGCCAGGGCCAGCACCCGGCGGTCTCCGCCGCGGTCGATGCCGATGAGCTCGCCGGAGCGTTCGGCCAGATCGCGCAGGGTCTTCCCGCGCCAGAGGTGCGGTGTGAGCCGCTGGGGCGTGCGGGGCAGCAGACCCTCCTGGCGCCACAGCGGCTGGAGGTCGGCTGCCGCCAGGTCGGCGTACAGGCCGTCGACATTCGGGTCGTCGTCCTGGAAGCGTTGGGTGGCCATGGTCGTACTCCTTGGCTGAGGGGGCGGCGTCGGGCGGTCGCCTCCGGTCCGGGTCAGTCCGCCTGCTGCCAGCCGTAGGCGGCCAGGTCGACGGCGGGATGGTCGGCTCCGCACTTTCCGCAGGTGCGGCCCGGGTCGGCGTTGAAGCGCGAGCAGGCGTCGGCGTAGAAGCCGGCGGCCGGGGAGTCGTTGGAGTGCTCCCATTCATGGCGCCAGAGTTCGGCGTCGCAGCCGGGGCAGTACCAGACCGCCCCGATCATCCCGGCGGCCAGCGGCATGTACCGCAGGCAGACGCCCTCCTCGGTGGGGACGATGCGGTGCGGGGTGCCCGCCGGCATGTAGACGATGTCACCGACCGTCATCCGGAAGGAGTTGACGGAGCTGTCGCGCAGCGTGAGGTGCGCACCGCCGCTGAGCTGGGTGAGGACGGTGTCCTTGGAGCAGATCAGGTGGAAGGGCTGCGGGAGGTGGTTGCGGGAGAGGTAGATCTGCGGGTCGACGGCTTCGTGGAGGACTGCGGCGTCTTCGTAGTCGCCGGTCTCCTGGGCCGCCTTCAGGGCGTGCAGCATGCGTCGGCGGTTCACGACTTCGTCTCCTTGATCAGCGCGTGGTAGGCGCGGTTGACGGCGCGGGTCTGGGTGTTCTGCCGCTGCCAGCCCCATTGCGCGGCCGGGAAGGGCGGGTTGACGTGTTCGCATTCCTTGCAGGTACGTCCGTCGTCGGAGTTGCGCTGCCGGACGAACTCCTCGGACCCGGCGATCGTCGCGAACGGGCGGACCCGGTCGTCCTCGGCGCCGAACTGGGTGGGGTCGTGGCCCTCGACCCCGTAGGGCGTGGCGTCGTATTCGACCCGGACGAGCTCGGCCTTGCACTTCTGGCACCGTGCCAGCAGGGTCTCCCGCTGGTCACCGTCCTCCGACTGGTGCTGCGTGATCGTCATGACCGCGAAGCCCTCGGGGTCCTTCTCGTCGCGGAGGAAGGAGTTGACCCCGTGCAGCGGCTGGGTCGCGAAGATCTGCCCGGAGGACAGCATCGACCGGTCCGAGCCGTAGACCACGACGACCTCGGCGACGGAGTTGCCGTGGAAGAAGTGGCCGTACTCCTCGTCCGGGCCGCCCGACATCACGGCCCCGCAGGGCACCACGGAGCCGGCGTCGTCGTAGGGAAACATGGGGAGCAGCTGGGCTGCCGCCCCGGACATCCGCTCGAAGATGTTGACCTTGAGCGGTTCGCGGTCGGGGTCGGGCGGGGGGATGTGGTTCACAACATGCTCCTGACGATGACGAGTTGCTGGCATGGCGGCTGTGGATGCGGCGCCGGCGTTCCTCACGTGGCGGCGCTGCCCGGTCGGCGGGGAGGCGCGGGCGCGGGTGCCGCCGTTCACCGACGCGTCAGCGCTCAGCCGACGCAGATGCCCGCGACGGCTCTCTTGTGGAACAGGTGGGGGGTGGCCACCGTTCCGTCGGGGTAGTGGGCGAGGTTCGTCTGGAACTCGGGGCTGCTGAAGGCCTCGCGCAGCTGCTCGACGGTTTCCCAGACGGCGATGTTCACCAGCACGTTGCTCCCCGCGGTTCCCTGGTACAGCTGCGCCCGTACGAAGCCGGGAGCCGCCTTCATGAACGCGGCGTCCGCCGTCCACGCCTGGATTACCTCGGGAACGTGTCCCTCGGGGGCGGTGATGGTGTTGAAGAGCGTGACGGGGCCGTCGTCACCGGTGCTCTGGAGCTGGGCGGGGAAGGGGGTGGCGGGGTCGAGTTCGCCGAGTCGGATCACGGCTCTGCCTTCCGGAGGATGGAGTGGCGGCTGCTCAGTAGGTGTGCGCCGTGCCCGGTTCGAGGACCTCGACCCGGGTGCCGTCGGGGGCCAGGTTGGTGAGCAGCTGGTGGTGCAGGTCGCGATGTACCTCGGCGAGTCCGCCCTGGTGGATCGGCACGGCGACGCGCGGTGCAAGCCGGCGCAGGTAGTCGATGGCCTCGCTCGCCTTCATCCAGGGCCCGGCAGCCGGGACCAGGAGCACGTCGAGAGGCTTGTCGGAGGGGGGAATGGTGAAGGCGTCGCCTGGATGCAGCAGTCTGCCGTCGAGCAGGTAGGCGTTGTTGGTGACACAGGGCAAGTTCGGGTGGATGACGGCGTGTTCGCCGCCGAGGACCTCGACGGTGACGGTGGCGATGGTCAGGTTCTCCCCCGGCCGCGCGACCTCGGGCGTAAGCCCTGCTTCGCGCAGCCGGTCGCCGGCGCCGGGATCGGCGATGATCCGGGCGGCCGGGTTCGTCTTGGCGAGTTGTGTGATGCGGTCGGGGTCCAGGTGGTCGGGGTGCTCGTGAGTGAGAAGGATCGCGTCGAGGTCCGTCAGGTCCTCGAAGTCGGCGGAGTAGGTGCCGGGGTCCAGGAGCACGCGCACGGCGCGTTCGCCGGAGTCGAACTCGGCCAGGACGCAGGCGTGGCCGAAGTGGGTGAGTTTCATGATCTGCTCCTGTCGCAGGATCGGGTGGGGGCCGGGTGCCGACGGCGGTGTCACGGTGTGCCGCGCTGGTTCAGCCGTTGCAGGTAGTGCCATCCGGCCGCCAGCTGCCCGGGATTCCACACCTGCCGGCGCTTGAACTCCGCCTCTTCGGGGTCCGACCACACTTTCGGTCCGCCTGCGGTCGCGGCCATCAGCTGGGTGCGGCAGGCGCGTTCGAGCAGGACGGCGTACATGACGGCGGTGGCGGCGTCCGGTCCCACGGTGACCGCACCGTGTTGCGGCATCAGGCAGGCGTTGGCGTCGCCCAGGGTCTCGGCCAGTGCGGCGCCCAGTTCCCGGTCGGCGATCAGTGCGCCGGTGCGGGTGAAGCGCGGCAGTTGGGGTTCGACGAACGGTACGGCGTCGTGCGAGAGGGCTCGTAGGGGGACGTCCAGTGAGGTGAACGCGGCCAGGGCGGGCGCGTGGGTGTGGACCACACAGCCGACGTCCGGCCGTCGTTCCATGATCTCGGTGTGGATGGGGTACTCGAGGTGCCGCTTGCCCTCGCCGTGTACGACGTCGCCGGACCGGTCGACGAGGACGACTCGGTCGGCGTCGACCTCCTCGAAGCCCCAGCCAGAGGCTTTCATCCACACCCCCCTGCCCTCGCGGTCGCGGACGGCCGCGTGCCCCCAGACCATGTCGCTGAGCCCGGCTGCGGCCAGCGCCTGGCTCGCGCCGACGACCTGCTCGGTCTCTTCCTTCATCCCCGCCTCCCCTGGCTGGTGCGTTCAGTGGGCGACCGGCTGGTACAGCCAGTCGAGGTCGGTGTAGTCGTCGTTGGGACGGCGGGTGAAGACCCGGTCGCGCAGCTGCGGGACCACTCCCTCGTCGGCGTGCCAGACGTGGCCCCAGTCGCGGGCGACCCGCTGGATGCGTGAGGTGCGCGGAATGCGCTCGGCCTGGTAGGCGGCGAGGGCGCGGGGGACGTCGCCGGGGTGTTCGGCGAGTTGGCGGGCCAGGCAGTCGGCGTCCTCGATGGCCTGACAGGCGCCCTGGGCCAGGTACTGCACCATGGGGTGTGCGGCGTCGCCCAGGAGCGTGATCCGGCCACGGGTCCAGTTCTGCAGGGGTTCGCGGTCGTACATCACCCAGCGGCGGTCCCGGTTGACCAGTTTCACCGCGCTGCGGACCTGGTCGCAGGAGGAGGCGAACCGCTCGTCGAGTTCCGCGGGGGTGCCCCAGTCCTCGGTGAACTCGATCTCGGGGCGGAAGGCGCGGCTGTGGAAGACGGCGACCTGGTTGTAGTTCTGGCCGCCGCTGATCGGGTACTGCACCAGGTGTTTGCCTGGTCCGATCCAGATGATCTCGTCGTCGAGCTGGACGGGGATGGTGATCTGGTCCATCGGCAGGAGGCCGCGGTAGGCCACGTAGTGGTCGGATACCGGCCGGTCCTCGGAGAGCAGGGCGCGGGTGCGCGACCACAGGCCGTCGGCGCCGACCAGCGCGCTGGTGCGGTAGACCTCGCCGTCCGCGAAGACGACCTCCGCCGTGTCGCCCCGGTCGTGCACCTCCACCATCTGCCGGCCGGACTCCAGGGTGACGCGGGCGTCGTCCTGGCATGCCCGGAGCAGGATGTTCAGCAGATCGCTGCGGTGCAGGACGGTGTAGGCGTGGCCGTAGCGCTGCCGGAACGGCTCCCCGAGGTCGATCGTGGTCAGGTGCTGCCCGGTGTCGGCGTGCAGGAAGACCACGTTGCGCGGCCGGACGGCGTGCTTGGCCAGCTCCGGCAGGACTCCGAGGCGCTCCAGCACGCGCAGGGCGTTGGGGGCGAGCTGGAGGCCGGCGCCGATCTCGGTGAACTCCGGTGCCTGCTCGACGATATGGACGTCGAGTCCTTGCCTGGCCAGGGCCAGAGCGGTGGTCATCCCGCCGATCCCGCCCCCGATCACCAGAATCGGGATGTGCTGCATGTGATTGCGCTCCTCATTCGTCCGGGTGGTTCTCGAGGCGCCAGGCGGCGACCAGGGCGGTGTCCGCCCCGACCGGCCCGGTGCCCATGGCGCCGCCGGGGTCGCCGAGCGCCTGCTCGCGGCCGGGCAGCGGCAGGCTGAAGAACGCCTTGTTGTCCTCGGCCCAGGTGCGGTCGGTGATGTCGGCCGGGGCGCTGATGGCGTTCACCGGGCATTCGGCGAGGCAGGCCCCGCAGTCGATGCACTCCGCGGGGTTGATGTAGCGCTTGGTCAGGCCCTCGTAGATGCAGTCCACCGGACAGGCGTCGACGCAGGAGCCGTCCAGTTCCCCGACGCACTTCTCGTCGATCACGTACGCCATGGTGCTGCCTCCTTCTCGTTGCTCGGTGCGGTGGCCCGGTCGGAGGAGTGACCGGGGAAGAGGTCTGCGCCGGGCCGCAGACGGACGGCGAGGTTGTTGACGGCTGTGGCCGCTTCCCCGAAGCCGACCGCCATCAGGCGGACCTTGCCGGGGTAGGTGGTGATGTCCCCGGCCGCCCAGACACGTGCGACTCCGGTCGTCATGTCGGTGCCCACCTCGATCTGCTGGCCGGACAGCCGCAGGCCCCAGCCGGTCAGCGGGCCGAGCGAGGCGATGTGCCCCAGGGCGGGGATGAGGACGTCCGCCGGAACGCGGGTGAGGGCGCCCGTGCCGCAGTCGCGCACGGAGACGGCCTCGAGACCGCTGCCAGTGCTACCGCTGACCTGGGCGATCTCACTGTTCGTCCGGATGCTGACGTCGCCGGCCGTCAGCTGTGCCACAGAGCGCTCGTGTGCCCTGAAGCGCCTTCGACGGTGCACCAGGGTGACCCGGCGGGCGTGCGGGGAAAGCGAGTTCGCCCAGTCGACGGCGCTGTCCCCGCCTCCCACTACGACCACGTCCCGCCCCGTGTACTCCTCCGGCGCGCCGACCAGGTGGTGCACTCCGTCTCCGCTCCACCCGGCCAGGGCGGGCAGAGGGCGCGGGGTGAACCGGCCGATCCCGCCGGTGATCAGGACCGCTCCGGCTTCGACGCACCGGCCGGCACTGGTGCGCACACGCACGCCGTCCGGACGGTGCTCCAGCATCTCGGCGACCTCGTCGAGCAGGATGCGGGGCTTGGCCAGGTGGGCCTGCTCGGCGAGCCGGTCCACCAGTTCGCGGCCGGTCACCGCGGGGAAACCGGCGACGTCGAAGATCGGCTTGTCCGGATACAGGGCGGCGACCTGGCCTCCGAGGTGCGGCAGGCTGTCGAGCAGGACGACGTCGAGCTCCCGCATCCCGGCGTAGAAGCAGGCGAAGAGACCGGCCGGCCCTGCTCCGACGACGAGCAGTTCGGTGCGCAGATCCGCCGTGTCCGGCGCGGGCACGGGCATGGGTCAGCTCCAGATCGGCGCGTCGTCGGGGAGCTGGGCTCCGGCCAGATCGTCGTACGCCTTGGCGGCGGCCGGATGGAGCGGCAGCGGGGTGCGCGCCATGTCGGCCGGGACGAGCGGGTAGGTGACCGGCGAGCGGTCCGGAGGGATGTGGGCGTACTGGACCTCCAGAGCGCGCCGGGTCTGCACCATGCACCAGGTGGCCAGGTAGGCGACATCGTCGGCCAAGTCCTCATGGCACAGCACCGCGAAGTCGGAGAAGTCCAGCGTCGTGAGATCCTCGGCCAGGCCCGGAAGGTAGCCGGCCGGCACCACGGCCCGGCCCCAGCCCTCAGCCTCGAAGCCGTCCAGCACGGCATCACCCCAGGGCAGGTACCTCACGGGCCTCACCCGGTCGATGCGCTGCCAGTGCGGAGTCATGATGGCCTCGTGGATCAACACGTCCGCTTCCCCGTCGGCGAAGCGGGCGATGGCCGGGAACGGCCGCTCGTAATAGCTGAAGGCGTGCCGGTCCGTGTCGACTCCGGCGAGCCGCAGGGCGCGGTAGGCGGCCAGGCCGATCAGGTTGACGCCGTCGTCCGGTGAGGTGGTGATCCGCAACGGGCGGTCCGCTTGGGCTAGGTCGGCCACCGTGGCGACCGGCAGGGAGGCGTCCACGGCGACCACCAGCCGGTCGCGCTGGCCGACGACCCCCAGTGCCGCCAGGCCCTCCAGCTCGCCGGCCCGGTGCAGCATCCGCACGGCCGCGGTCGGGGTGAGTACGGCGACGTCGGCTTCCCGCGCCTGGAGGGCGGCGATCGTGTCCCGCCCGCCCCGCCCCGACCAGATGGCGAACTGGGAACCCTCGGGGGCCCGGTCGCCGATCTCCTGAGCGATCCAGCCGCACATGCGGTGCATGTTGGCCTGCCCCCAGTCCCCCCGGAAGTGCAAGGTGACCGGCCGGTCCAGCCGAGGCTCGGTGGTCATCGCATCCCTGGCCACTTCGTCACTCGCCGCTCAGAGCCTGCAGTGCGGCACCGTCCATGACGACATCGAGCTTGTGAACGGCGTCGTAGGGGAAGCCGATCCGCTCGAACTCCTCCTGAACCGCCTTCTCGTCCTGCGCCTCGTAGAGCGTGGCGATGAAGCCGCTGTCGGTGTTGACGTACAGCTGGCGGAAGGTGGCGTGAACCTGCTCGGCGACCGCGGGGGCGTAACCGGCGATCTCTTCCTGCGACAACCCGGGGGCCTGGTGCAAACTCAGGAAAAGGGGCATTCTGCACTCCCAAATCGTGGGGATGATCCATCAGCACGACGCCAATGTGGCATCCAGTGGGACGGTGTTCCGCAGTCTGCTACCGCCCTGCCGGTGGCGCAAGACTGGACTTTGACGCCGATTGCTGCTCGGGCAATTGGTCGGCGGAAGGCCCGCGAGGGTCGAGCGAGCGCAGCTTTGCACCGTCAACTGCCAGCGTTCTGAACGGAGTTCGCGGGCGGGGCGGTCGGCTGACCAGGGAAGGTTTTCCTCGCCGGGCCGGGAGGTGATCGGTTGCCGTCCCGGGAGGTTTCCCGCTGGCCGCAGGGCTCTTGGCGGGCGATCGACGCATGGAAATCGGCACCGTGGGGCTGGATTTTCGTGCGCTACGGTGCTCTGCGTGGAAGACGAGATGGACGCCAGTCATGCACAGGATGCCCAGGAAGACGCCGCCGCTCGACGCCCCTCGGGCTTGATCGGCGCGGTCGACAACGTGCTGCGGTTGCTGCGGCTGTTCGAGCACCACGAGGTCCTCCGGGTCAACCAGGTGGCCCGGGACATGGGACTTTCCCGGTCGACCGTCCACCGGATGCTCACGACACTCGGCCACCACGGCTTCGTGGAGCAGGACGAGTTCTCCCGCGGCTACCGGCCCGGTCCGTCACTGGTCGACCTGGGACTGGCGGTCTTCCGCAACTTCGACTTCCGCACCGCCGCTCACGCCGCCCTGACGCGCCTGCGCGACCTCACCGACGAAACGGTCCATCTGGGCGTGCTCCGCGGCACCGACATGCTCTTCCTGGACGGCATCGAGAGCCGGCGCGTGCTGCGTACCGGCAGCCGACTCGGCTGGACGCTCCCCGCCCACGCGACCGCGGCCGGCAAGGCGATACTCGCGGCCCTACCGGAAGAGGAGCTGGGCACGCTCTATCCGACCGGACAGCTCGAGGCGGCGACACCCCATACCGTCACGAGCCTGGAAGTACTGCGCAAACAGCTGGCCGAGACCCGCGAGCTGGGCTATGCGGTCAACACCGCCGAAAGCGAGACGGACGTGAGCGCGGTGGCCCTCGCGGTACGCGGCAAGGACGGCCGTCCCCGCGCGGCCATCACGGTCACCGCCCCCCGCTCCCGCGCCGTCGGCACGTGGGCGGCGACCACCGCTGCCACCGCCCGCCCCGTCATCGAGAATCTCGAAAAGCAGATGCACTGAGCCCGCGTCCAAGCCTCTGCTGCCGTGCCCCTTTCCGCGGCAGAACAGCCGGCGTGGCTCCGTCACCCCTGGGGCGTGGCGCGTCTCGACCAGCCGCGTGCCTCGCCCTCGTCGATGAGGCGTCGCCCAGCCTCCCACAGCGAGACGGACGCCTCCCCGATCACGGCCTTGCGGGTCCGGACATGGTCAGCGGTGACCCCCGGAGTGCGCCACGTACCGCCGCGCGCCATCCAGTTGAGAAGAAGTGGCTGCAGCCGGTCCATCGCCTTGGCGAACTTGGCCTCGGGAGTGCGACGCTCCTCGAATTCGTCCCAGAGAACCCGCATGCGCTGTGCTTGATCTGCGGGAAGCAGGCCGAAGAGCTCGTCGGCCGCGACCACTTCCCGCTCGCGCTGACCGCTCCCCGCGTCACTGTCGTACAAGGGGGTGTCACCGGCGTAGATCTCCACCAGATCGTGCAGGAGAACGAGCTGAACGGTGTGCCCCACGTCGATGGGCCGGTCGGAGTGTTCGGCGAGGACCAGCACCATCATCGCCAGGTGCCACGAGTGCTCGGCGTCGTTCTCGCGGCGGTCCGCCGCGGCGAGGGGGGACTGGCGCAGGACGGTCTTGAGCTGGTCCACCTCGACGAGGAAGGTGAGCTGGGCGCGCAGTCGCTCGTCGAGGTCGTCGGGGAAGGGGGTCTTCTCGGCAAGAAGGATCCGGCGCTCGTCACTCATCGGCCCATCGTGGCACGCGCCGCCGGGCCGACAGGTGACCCGGCATCCGGAAGCATCCGGCCACCGCTTGGTCAGACGGTCCCGCGCGGGCCGTCGCCCGCGGTGAACGTGGTGTTGTGCTCGCGGATCAGACGCATCGCCTCGTCGCGGTCACGGCGGTCGAGGGCGTCGACGAGGTCGCGGTGCAGGGTATGGCGGTGAGCGATGTACTCATTCAAGGGCTGTTCGCCCGCCGGCAGCACCGACAGGGTGTGGCCCTCGATCAGGTCCAGCAGGCCGGTGTAGAGCGAACCGAGCAGCGTATTGGGGCTGATCGCGGCGATGGCGGCGTGCAGGCGCCAGTTGGCGTGGACGAAGGCGACGGGGTCGGCCTCCGCAACGGCCCGCTCCATAGCCGTGAGGTGTTCGCGCAGCCCCGCGATGTCGGCAGGTGAGGCGTGCCAGAGGGCGTCCTCGATCAGCAGCGGGTCGAGCGCGTCGCGGATGCGTACGGCGTCGGCGACATCCGCTTCCTGCGCGTCCAGGGCGAGGACGGAGTTGCCGAGGCGAACCATCGGTGTCTGCCGGGCACTGAACAGCCCCCCGCCGGGCCCGGGCCTGACCGTGACCAAGCCGCGTGCCTGCAGCAGGCGCAACGCCTCGTTGAAGGTGCCCACCGACACCTCGCACAGGGTGCGTAGCTCCTCCTTGGTGCCCAGGCGCTCTCCGGGCTGCACGCTCTGGACCAGCACGGCGATCCGTTCGGCCGCGCCTTCGGCGCGTCCCGGGCCCGCCGCCCGCGGTGAGCCCTCAGCGCGGCGGCCCGCGCGGGGCGGGGCCGCGTGGCCGCTGAACGGACCGCCGCGGCGCAGGTCAGGAGCATCGTCATCCACGGATGCCCCCTGCCCCTCGGTATGAGTGTGCGCGCCGGCCTTGGAAGTGGACGTCACAGCTGCCTCCCCTCGTCTCCCCATATTCATCATGGTTGTTTTTCTCCGCACTCTTGACGCTGCCGCCATCCGCACGCAATATCAACGCAATCATCATGCTGAATTGATGGCGGGTGAAGCAAGGACTTCCGTGCCGCCGCCGGCAGGAGCTTGCTGGACCCACGGCAGCTGAGCGTCGTCCGCCGACACGGTTTCGGTCGTCCCGCTCCCTCTTCCCCTTCGGGAGACACATCGTGCGCATCGCCAACCTTTCCGGCCGTCTGGTCCTCGTCGTGGACGGCAGGGCCGTCGACGTCGAACAGGCCAGTGACGGCGGCTTCTCCGCCGACCCGCAGGCCGTCTTCGAGCGGTGGGAGGCGTTCCGGGCCTGGGCCGGCGCCGCCGACCTGCCCGAGGGCGTGGCGTTCGACCCGGCCGAGCTGGGCTCGCCGGTCCCGGCCCCGAGGCAGACGCTGGCGATCGGCCTGAACTACCACGATCATGCCGCGGAGTCCGGGTTCACGGCGCCCGAGGGGCTGCCGCCGGTGTTCACCAAGTTCGTCACCAGCATCAGCGGTCCGGTCACCGAGGTGAAGCTGCCCGCCGGCGGCCACACCGACTGGGAGGTCGAGCTGGTCGCGGTCATGGGGCGCCGCGCCGAAGGCGTCGCCGAGGCCGATGCCTGGAGTCACGTCGCCGGTCTGGCGGTCGGGCAGGACATCTCCGAACGGGTCTCGCAGCTGGCGGGCCCCGTACCGCAGTTCAGCCTGGGCAAGTCCCGCCCCGGGTTCACGCCGATCGGGCCGTGGCTGGTCACCCCGGACGAGTTCGACGACCCCGACGACCTTGAGCTGCGGTGCGCGATCAACGGCGAGGAGGTCCAGAAGGGCCGCACCCGTGACCTGATCTTCTCGGTGCCCGCGTTGATCGCCGGGCTGTCCGCGGTGCTGCCGTTGCTGCCCGGCGACGTCATCTTCACCGGCACCCCGGCCGGCGTGGGGCTGGACCGGGATCCCCAGCGCTGGCTGACCGCCGGTGACGAACTGGTCAGCACAATCAAGGGCATCGGCGAACTGCGCCAGACCTTCGTCGCCTGGCCGCCTGACCGCCTGAACGCCTGACCGCCTGAGCGCCGGACCCGACGGACCCGACGGACCCGACGGACAAAGGAGTCCCCCATGGCACTGCACCGGCTGAGCTCCCTCACCATGGGGGTCCCCAACACCGCCGAGACCGCCGCCTACTACACCGACTTCGGTCTCACCCCCGACGGCGACGGCTGGTTCACCACCCAGGACGGCGGACGCCAGCTCCGCATCGTCCACGCGCCGACCCGCCGCCTGGTGGAGGTACGTATCGGCGCCGACACCCCCGACGACCTGGCATCCGCCGCCTCCCGCCTCAAACAGTTCGGCACCGAGTCGACTCTCGACATGAACCGGCGCAGGCTCACCGCCTACGACAAAGCCACTGCCGTACGGGCCGTCCTCGAAGTCGTCCCCCAGTGGACCCAGCGCCCGATCGCGGCCGCCGTCTACAACGGCCCCGGCCGCACCGACCGCACCGGCGCCCGCGCGCCCGGCGTCCTGCGCACCCACCGGATACGGCCCCGAAAGCTCGGGCACGTCGTCGTCGGTACCACCGACTTCGAGGCCACCACCGCGTTCTTCCGCGACGGGCTCGGCTTCAAGGCGTCGGACTACATCAAGGACCACGGGGCGTTCCTGCGCTGCTCCACCGACCACCACAACATCCTGGTCCTGGCCGCGCCGGTCACCTTCCTGCACCACTCCTCCTGGCAGGTCGACGACATCGACGAGGTAGGCCGAGGCGCCGCCGCGATGCTGGAGGACCACCCCGAGTGGCACATCTGGGGCCTGGGACGCCACCACGCGGGCTCCAACTTCTTCTGGTACCTCAAGGACCCGGCCGGCAACTTCAGCGAGTACTACTCCGACATGGACTGCATCGTCGACGACCAGCTGTGGACGCCGGAGGTCCTGGAAGGCGCCAAGGGCCTCTTCAACTGGGGGCCACCGCCCCCGCCGTCCTTCCTCGCCCCCGAGGATCTCGCCGCCCTGATGACCGGCACCCACAGTGAGTCGAGGTAGAGCCGTGAGCAGAAACTCTTCGAAGGTGCACGATGTCGCGATCGTCGGCTTCGGGCCCGTCGGCCAGATGCTGGCCCTTCTCCTGGGGCGGGCCGGGCACGACGTCATCGCCCTGGAGCGCTGGCCCCGCCCCTACGACCTGCCGCGCGGGGTCCACTTCGACGACGAGATCGGCCGGATCTTCCAGGCCGCCGGCGTCGGCAAGGACGTGCGGGCCATCACCGATCCGGTGCCCGACCACTACGAATGGCGCAACGCCGACGGTGAACCACTGGTCCGCATCGACTGGTCCGGCGACGGCCCCTGTGGCTGGCCCACCGCCAGCTTCTTCTCCCAGCCCCAGCTGGAAGCCGTCCTCGCCGACGCCGCCGAAGACCTCCCGACGGTCACCGTCTCCCGGGGCTGCGAAGTCGTCGACCTGGAACACACCGAGGACCACGCTCGCCTGGTCACCAACGGACCAGGCAGCCCGGGCGAAGTACGCGCCCGCTACGTCATCGGTGCGGACGGCGCCAACAGCTTCGTCCGCACCCGCATGACCACCACCATTACCGACCTGGGATTCTTCTACGACTGGCTGATCATCGACACGAAGCCGCACGAGCAGGCCGCATGGTCCCCGATGAACTGGCAGCTGTGCGACCCGAAGCGGCCCACCACCATCGTCTCCGGCGGCCCGGGCCGGCGCCGCTGGGAGTTCCTGCGCCTGCCGCACGGAAGCATTGAGCAGCTCAACACCCTGGAGACGGCCTGGCGGCTGCTGGAGCCCTGGGGGCGCACGCCGGAGAACACCACCATCGAGCGGCATACGGTCTACACCTTCCAGGCCCGTTGTTGGACCGCTGGCGCGAAGGCCGACTCATCCTCGCCGGCGACGCAGCCCACCAGATGCCGCCGTTCGCCGGCCAGGGCATGTGCTCCGGAATGCGGGACGCCATCAACCTCGCCTGGAAACTCGACCTCGTTCTCGACGGAAGGGCCGCCCCCGACCTGCTGGACACCTACACCTCCGAGCGCAACGAACACGTCCAGCACGCCATCAGCATGTCCATGGCTCTGGGGCAGGTCATCTGTGTTCTCGACCCCGAGGAGGCCGCCGCCCGCGACCAACGCATGATCGCCGCCGGAGCCGACCCGAGGCACGCGCTGCCGGCCCCGCCGCCGCCCGTCCTCGGCGACGGCGTCCTCCAGCGCGCAGCCGACGGCACCCGCGCCCCGAACGTCGGCCACCTGACACCGCAGTACACGCTCACCCACGAAGGCCGCACCGCTCCGCTGGACGACCTCACCGGCGCGGGATTCACGATCCTCACCGACGGCACAGCCCCGCTCGACGCACTGGACGCCGCCGACCGGGACTTCCTCACGGCCATCGGTGCCACCATCGTCCCCCTGTACGCCGACAGCGCCCCGGCCGAGGGCTACCTCGACACACCCGACGGCTACCTGCCCCACATGCGGGAGCACGAACACATCGCCGCCGTCATCCGGCCGGACTTCTACCTCTTCGGCGCCGCCACCGACGGGCCGGGCCTGCGAGACCTGGTCGGCCAGCTACGCGAGCAACTGCAGCAGCCGGCCACCGACACGGACCGCGCCTCGACACCCGAGCCGCTCACCGCCGCGGCCGAACAGCTCGCGCCGGAAACGAAGCACCTCTCAGCGGGCTCGCACATCCGGCAACCTGTCAATCCCTTGAAAGGGTAGAGATCGCTCCGCACGGTAGATTCCCAGGAGCACGCGGTGGTCCTACTCGCTGCCACCGACGGACCGCACCGGCGGCAGCGGCACCTCCACTTCGCGCCAGGGGCGCATCTCCACCGGGCCGATCAGTCCTGAGACGACCTTCTCACCGCGGGTATTGGCACCCGTGTTGGTCACCCGAACCCGCACGGTATTGCGTCCCGGCCGCAGTGCCTCGGTGATGTCGATGCGGTACGGGGGCCACAGCCGCGAGCCCAGCGGTCTGTCGTTGACGACGATGTGGGCCGTCTCCCGGACCGTGCCCAGATCCAGCGTCCAGCGTCGGCCGGCCAGGGTGTCCGCGTCGAGTTCGACGGTCTTCTCGTAGTCGGCCTCCCCCGAGTGCCGGGCGTCGAGCTCGGTCCAGGAGCCCAGCGGTCGTGTGAGGCTCTGGGCCCCGTCCCGGTCGAAGCGGAAGGTCCAGTCGCCATCGAGGGCGACCGGAGAGAACGAGTCGGTCACCTCGGCGCTTCCCTTGAAGCGGCGGTTGCCGTCGGTCGCGGTCACCGTGACCGTGCCGGGCCGCTCCGCCCGGACCGTCGCCAAGGCGCTGCCTCGGTCCGCCCTGCGTATCCGCTGTACGGGCACGGAAGCCGACTCCGCGTGGAGGGGTTCGCGGGACTCCCCCCGCACGACGACAAGCAGGGTGGCCTTCGACTCGATGCGCAGTTCCACAGCTGTTCCCGCACCGCGTTGGCCGGGAAAGGGAGCGGAGCGCCACACGCCCGCCGGTGCGGTGCTTCCGGTGTCCGGGTCCCAGACCTCCGGCACGCCGGACGCCGGGAGCGTGAGGGTGGTTTCCACTGTCCTCTCCGCTTCGTTGGCCACGACGAACGCGGTGTCCCTGCCGTGCTGTAGGCGCATCACCCGTACATCGGCTGTGTGCGGGGAAAGCGACGCGGCGGCCGCGCCGGCGGACACCACCGCGGTGGCCGCCGCCGTCGCGTCGGATACGCGGTGGGCCGACTGTTCAGAAGCGAACAGACGGCGCAGGGCTGTGCGCAGGGCCGTGTGGTCGCCGCCGACCTCCCGTTCGGGCAGGGCACCGACGGCCACCACCGTGCCTCCGCCACGGACGAAACGCCGCAGCGTCTCGACCGTGCCCAGAGCCAGGGTGCGGGTGGGGGGAAGCAACACCACGCGGTACTCCTGTCGGCCGACGACCAGGCGAGGCCCCTCGGGCCGTGCGGTCGCCCGGAGCGCGGGGTCGTCGTCGAGGGCGCCTTCGTCGAGGAGGTCGAAGTCGACCTGACGGTCCTCCAACGCATGCACAGCGGCGGTGAAATCCCGGTCGAGCTGTTCGACGGCGGCCGTGTCCTGCGAGCCTTCGGCGGCTCGCTGCGGTTGCACCAGAGCCGTGCGCGGGCGCGCCGGGGCCCGGCAGGCTTCCATCAGCCGGCCGATCCACTCGTTCAGTGGCGCCGACTTGTCCCACCAGGGGTTCACCGGCTGGAACGGCGGCGGGTACACGATCTGCTTCTCGTCGCTGAAACTGGCGTGCAGGAGCGTGTGGTTGACGCCGCGCCCAGCGAACGCGCCGACGACCGCCCGGGTCAGGGCCGGGGTGACCGGCCAGCCGGTTCCTCCCATCGCCTCCAAGTAGACGCGTTCCTTGCCCAGTTGGTGGGCGGCGCTGGCGGCCCACCGCGGCAGGGTGCGGTGATACCCGCGCTGATAGTGGTCGAAGATGAGGTCCGTGCCGGGAACCTGCGCCCACTGGTGGCTGGTGTTCAGGTTGCCGGAGCTGCGCACCTGCTCGGCCGGGCCGTACTCGTCCCACAGCGGGTTGGAGATGAAGCGCAGGTCCCGCTCGTCCATCCACGCGCCCTGGCGGCGGTAGTACGCGGTGGAGAACCGGTTCGACACCGCGCGCCAGAACGCGCCGCGCAGCCGTTCGCCCTCAGCGCCGAGGTCGGTGTGGACCGCCGACAGCGCGGGCCCCGGCCGCACACCGAGCCGGTGAAGTTCCTTGTCCAGAGACGGTGACCAGGGGACCGTGTTCAGGTGCGCGTCCGCCGATGCGAGGAAGGGCTCATCGTCGGCGAAGCCGCGCAGCACCCCGCCGATGGCCCACGGGAACCGGCGTACGTACTCGCCCGGGACAGTGTCGAGGAACAGGTCGACCGCCTTGTCGTCCAGCAGGTCCAGGTAGTGGTGACCGACTCCCTGCCCTTGGGCGAGCTCCCGCAGCGGAAACAGATCGACCCGCCACTCGCCGGGCGGCGCCTTCCAGGTGTCCCCGGCTCGGGCGGCGTCGGTGAGGTCCACCATGTCGTCCGGGGACGTCGAACCCCGGGGCCGGGCGGTCGCCGCGACCAGTGGGGCGGGCTTGGGCAGAGCGAAAGCCTCCAGGGCCTCGGAGGTGTCGAACTCCTCGCTGTACAGCTCCGCGCCGTCGGCGTCGTGCACGACCAGGGCGTTCCATGCGGAGCGCTGGTCCGCGGTGGCCCGGACGCCGACCTTGCCGGAGTCGAAGGTGGCGTCATCGAGGTGGGGCAGGTCGGTCCCGTCCAGGGAGATCTGCACCCGGGCACCGCGCAACGCCACCGCCAGGTCGTGATCCTGGGCGGCGTCGAAGCCGCTCACGGGTGTGCCCTCGCGTACGTTCTCGAACCGGCCGTCCCGCTGGCGCCACACATCGACACCGCCGTCCGCGCGCAGCTCGACCAGCAGGCCGTTGGCTTCGTCGGCGCTGCGCACCATCAGCCCCGCAGTGCCCTTCGCGATGCGAACGGTGGCGTGCACGGCGTAGTCGCGCCAGTCGGATCCGTCGCGCAGCAGGGTGACGCCGTCCCGCGCCTGCGCGTCCACCAGGAGCCGGCCGTCGGCGACCGACAGCCCGCGGGCGACGAGTGGCACGCCGGTCCCTCCGGCAACGTCCAGCTGCGCGAACCCGACGCCCTTCAAGCCGTGTTCCGGTCGCGGCGGCAGTGCCCGGCCCCCCACTCGGCCGCCGCCGACGACCAGTCCGCCCGCCCTGCCGCTGGGGAAGTGGTCGTCGTTGAACAGCCACAGGTGCATGTGGTGGCGCTCTGCCTCGCGGAGGGTGAACTCGATGATCGAGAACCACTCCTCGCTGAAGAACACCGGGCGCAGCTGATCGGTCTCGAAAGGGAAGACGAGCACTTCGTGGATCCCCTTGTCCCGCATGTCGGCGAGCTGCGCGCGGACGAGGTCGGTGGTCACGGTGCCGTTCCAGAACCACAGGATGGTGGGTCTGCTGTCCGGGCGCGGGTCGGCGAACCAGTCCCTCCGGAACGCTCCGTCGACCGGCGCCGGTGCGGTGGCCGCCCGAGCGGTACCGGTGAGAGGGATGCTCGCGGCCAGTGCGGCTGCGCCGGCCAGCGCGAGTACCGATCGGCGAGAAAGTGCGGGGCCGTCGTTCGTGGTCACGATCCGTACGGCTGGAGTGTCGGTCAACGTCGCTCCTCGGAACAGAGGGTGGCAGGCATGCGGCGGGCTCCGGTACGCCCGGCAGCGGTAGGGATCAGCGCGCGGGGCGAGGGCCACAGGAGGCCGGCAAGGGGCCGCTCGACCAGTCTCTTGAAACGTTTTACAAGACCTGAACCCTAGGACCGCGCATCATCGGCGTCAACGGGTACGTCGGTGTCCACCCGCTGTGGTCGATCCGGCCGAGGGGGCGTTGGTCCGGGTCTCATAGGGTGGGCAGCTGTACGTCAGGGAGAAGGTGGGTGGGCGGCATGGCGAAGAAGGTCGGCGGGTCGGCCTCCGCACGGCGGACAGCCCGGATCCAGGACGTCGCCGCCCTGGCCGGAGTGTCGGTGGCCACCGTGTCGAACGTGCTCAACCGTCCCGGACGGGTCACCGCGCAGACGTCGGAGCGCGTGCTGCGAGCCGTGCGGGAGCTGGACTACGTGGCCCACCCTGGGGCGGTCGGTCTGCGCAGCGGCCGGGTCCGCGCGCTGGGTCTGGTGGTGCCCGACATCGTCAACTCCTTCTACGCGCGGATCGCAGGCAGCGCGGCCGACGCCGCCTACGAGCGCGGCTACTCGCTGACCTTGTGCCACAGCGGCGACGATCCCGAGCGCGAGCAGGCGTACTTCGACATGCTCGCCAACCAGCGGTCCGCCGGTGTGATCGTGGTGCCGGTGGCCGCCGACCGCGGCCGCCTTGCCCGGCTGCGTCGGCGCGGCATCCCGCTGGTCACCACCGACCGCGCGGGTTCCACCGCGGACGGCTGCTCGGTCGCCGTGGACGACGTAGGAGGCGGCCGGACGGCCGTCGAGCAACTCCTCGGGCACCGTGCCGGGCGATCCGGCGGGGTGGGCGGCGAGGCGACGGTCGTGGTGGTCAACGGCAGCCGGGACATCCAGCAGTGCGCCGACCGCTACCGGGGCGCTGAGGAGGCGGTACGGGAACGGCCCGGCGTCCGGCTGGTGGAGGTCACCGTCCAGGAGATGACGCTCGCCGCCGGGGTGGCCGTGGCCCGCACGCTGGCTGAGGCGCCCGAGCTGCCCGTCGGCGTGTTCTGCACCAACGACTTCCTGGCGGCAGGCCTTGTCCGCGGACTCCTGGAGTACGGCGTGCAGGTGCCGGCGGACATCCGCGTGGCCGGGTTCGGCGATCTGGACGCGGCGACGCTGTCGGGGATGCCGCTCACCACCGTCCGCCAGTCCGTCGAGGACCTGGGCCGCACCGCCGTCGAGCTGCTCCTCGACGAGGTGGAGGCGCCGCCGGGCGAACACACCCATACCTCCCGGGTGTTCGCCCCCACCCTCGTCGTCCGCGACTCCGCTCCCTGACCGGGGGCCGCGCGGGCCAGGCCATGCCCGGCCCTCGCCGCGCTTCCTGACGTGCGCTCAGGCCGCCGTCCGTGACGGCGCGGCAGCGTGCGGCTCGTGGCGTACGACCTCCTGGGTCCGCGCCAGTAGGGCGCGCAGCTCCGGAAGCCCGCCGGAAACCGCGCCCGCCGCCCGGGCCTGGACCAGGACGTTGCCCAGCGCCGCCGCCTCGACGGGCCCGGCGACGACCGGCCGGCCACAGGCCTCCGCGGTGAGCCGGCACAGCAGAGCGTTGCGAGCACCGCCGCCGACGAGGTGCACCACGTCGATCCGCCGACCGGAGAGCCGCTCGGCCGTGTCGAGGGTGTCGCGGTAGGCCAGGGCCAGGCTGTCCAGGACGCAACGAACCAACGCGGCCTGACTGTGAGCCAGTTCGGTGCCGCGCTCCCGGCAGGCCTCCCGGATACGCGAGGGCATGTCGCCCGGCGGCAGGAACCTCGGGTCGTCGCAATCGACGACGGGACCGCCGACGGGCAGGGCACTCGCGGCTGCGAGCAGTTCGTCCAGGTCGGTGGGCAGACCCTGTGCCGACCAGGTGCGTTGCGATTCCTGCAGCAGCCACAGGCCCATGACGTTGCGCAGATAGCGCACCGTCCCGTCGACGCCCAGCTCGTTGGTGAACCGCGCGGCCCGGCTCTCCTCGGTGAGCACCGGCCGGTCGAGCTCCACGCCCACCAACGACCACGTACCGCAGGAGATGTAGCCGAAGTGCTCCGTCGTCGCGGGCATCCCTGCGACCGCCGACGCGGTGTCGTGTGAGCCGACGGCCCGCACCGGCACCGGGCCGCTGAGCCCGGTCTCGGCCAGCACCTCGGTGCTCAACTCGCCTCGCATGTCGCCTGGTTCGCACAATTTTGGGAACAACTCCGGTGGCAGACGCAGGCGTTCCAGCAGGGGCAGGGACCAGCTGCGGCTTGTGGCATCCAGCAGGCCGGTGGTGGAGGCGTTGGTGACCTCCGCGGCGATGGATCCGGTGAGCCAGTACACGAGCAGGTCGGGCACCAGAAGCAGTGTCCGGGCCTGAGCGAACCTCGCCGACCGCCGGGCCGCGGTGAGCTGGAAGACGGTGTTGAACGGCAGGTGCTGCAATCCCCCCACCGCGTACAACTCGGCGGGCGGGACGGCCGAGTGCACCGCGTCGACCGCGGTGCCGTGGCGGCCGTCGCGGTAGTGCACGGGGTTGCCGAGCAGCTGGCCGTCGGCGTCGAGCAGGCCGTAGTCGACGGCCCAGGAGTCGATGCCGATGCCGACCACGCGCGCACCCTCCCGGGCCAGCATGCGCAGCCCGTCGAGGATGTTGCCGTACAACCCGAGTACGTCCCAGTGCAGGGTTCCGCGGGTGCGCACGGGCCGGTTGGGAAACCGGTGCACTTCCCGCAGTCGTAGGGTCCCGGGGCGGACTTCGGCGGCCATCACCCGCCCGCTGGACGCGCCCAGGTCGATGGCCACGAAAACCTCGGTGCGGGGCGCACCCGCATCCGCACCCGCATCCGCATCCGCCGGCTTCCCAGCGACTTCCGTCATCTCCGCCTGCCCTGCACTCATCGCAGGAACGCCGCTGCCACGCCCGCGTCGACCGGCACGTGCAGCCCGGTCGTGTGGGACAGCTCTCCGCCGGTCAGGGCGTACACCGCGTTCGCGACGTGCTCGGGAAGTACCTCTCGGCCGAGCAGGGTGCGCTGGGCGTAGAACGCGCCGAGTTCCTTCTCCTCGACCCCGTACACCGCCGCGCGCTGGGCGCCCCAGCCTCCGGCGAAGATGCCCGAACCACGCACGACGCCGTCCGGGTTGACGCCGTTGACCCGGATCCCGTGCGGGCCCAGTTCCGCGGCGAGGAGCCGGACCTGGTGTGCCTGGTCGGCCTTGGTGGCGGAGTAGGCGATGTTGTTGGGTCCGGCGAACACCGCGTTCTTGGAGACGATGTAGACGATGTCGCCCTCCAGGCCCTGCGCGAGCATGCTGCGGGCGGCGGCGCGGGAGACCAGGAACGATCCCTTGGCCATGACGTCGTGCTGCAGGTCCCAGTCCTTCTCGTCCGTCTCCAGGAGGGGCTTGGAGATCGACAGTCCGGCGTTGTTGACGACCAGGTCGACGCCGCCGAAGGCGAGCGCCGCGGCGTCGAGGGCGGCGTCGACCGCGCCCGCGTCGCTCACGTTCACGCCGACGCCGACGGCCGTGTCCGTGCCGCCCAACTCCGCTGCCGCCGCACGGGCCTTGTCGGCGTCCAGGTCGGCGACGACGACGCAGGCGCCCTCGGCCGCAAGGCGGGTGGCGACCGCCTTGCCGATGCCGCCCGCCGCTCCGGTCACCAGGGCGACCCGTCCTGCCAGCGGCTTGGGCTTCGGCTTGCGGGCGAGCTTGGCCTCCTCCAGGGCCCAGTACTCGATCCGGAACTTCTCCGACTCGGGGATGGGGGAGTAGCGGGAGACGGCCTCGGCGCCGCGCATGACGTTGATCGCATTGACGTAAAACTCGCCCGCGACCCGCGCGGTCTGCTTGTCGGCGCCGAAACTGAACATGCCCACACCCGGGACCAGCACGATCGCCGGGTCGGCGCCGCGCATGGCCGGACTGTCGGGGAGGGCGTGACGCTCGTAGTAGGCGCGGTACTCCTCGCGGTACTGCGTGTGCAGCTCCTTCAGGCGTGCGACGGCATCATCGTGAGGCGTGTCCGCGGGCAGGTCGAGGACCAGCGGGCGGACCTTGGTGCGCAGGAAGTGGTCGGGACACGACGTGCCAAGCGCGGCGAGCCGCGGATGCTCACTGCCCGTCAGGAATTCCAGTACGGCCTCGGAGTCGTCGAAGTGACCGACCTGCCGGCGATCGGTGGACGCCAGGCCACGGATCACCGGGGCGAGGGCGGCGGCGCGGGCGCGCCGCTCCGCCGGTGGCAGCGGGGTGTTGGGAGCCAAGGGCGCACCGAAGGGCTGCGGCTTGCCGCGCTCGGCCAAGAACGCCTCGGCGGTTCGGATGATCTCCAGGGAGTTGGCCTGGCACCCCTCGCTGGTGTCGGCCCAGGCGGTGACGCCGTGCCCGCCCAGGATCGCGCCGATGGCCTGCGGGTTCTCCTCGGCGATACGGGCGATGTCCAGGCCGAGCTGGAATCCGGGGCGCCGCCACGCCACCCACACCACGCGATCGCCGAAGCACTCACGGGTGAGCTGCTCGCCGTCGGCGGCGGTGGCCAAGGCGATGCCCGAGTCGGGGTGCAGATGGTCGACGTGGGCGGCGCGGACCAGGCCGTGCATGGCGGTGTCGATGGACGGGGCCGCACCGCCGGACCCGAACCGGCAGTGATCGAAGGCGGCCACCATCTCGTCCTCGCGGTCCACACCGGGGTAGACGTCGACGAGCGCGCGCAGCCGGTCCAGGCGCAGGACGGCGAGTCCGGGCTCGGTCAGGGTGCCCAGGTCGCCGCCGGAACCCTTGACCCACATCAGGTCCACGGGGGAAGCGGTGACCGGGTCGGTGGCGGTGCCGCAGGCGGAGGTGTTGCCGCCGGCGTAGTTGGTGGTGCGCGGGTCGGAGCCGAGCGCGTTGCTGCGCGCGATGAGCTCGGCGACGACGGGATGGGTCTCACTCACGGACGGTTCTCCTGACGGGGTGTGTCGGTGGGGCGTCGGGATGTGACGGACGGATGTCGGCGCCCGGGCGGGCCGCTCAGGCACCCCAACTGGCCTGCACACCGCCGACGCGTTCGGCGGCGATGCGCTCGGCGTACCCGGAGGCCGCGAAGGCCGCGTACGGGTCGGCGGGCAGGCCGCGGGTCTCACGGAACTCGGCGAGCAGCGGGCGGACATCGGTGTGGTACGCGTCCATCAGGACGGCGTTCGCGCCGAGTACGTCCCCTGCCTGCTGGGCGGCGCGCAGTGCGTCCCGGTCGACGAGCAGGGCCTTGGCGGTGGCTTCCTGGACGTTGAGCACCGACCGGATCTGGCCGGGGATCTTGGGCTCGATGTTGTGGCACTGGTCGAGCATGAAGTTGACGCCGGAGGCCGGGGCGAGCGCGTCGTTGCCGACGATCTCGTTCATGATCCGGAACAGCTGGAAGGGGTCGGCCGCACCGACGATCAGGTCGTCGTCGGCGTAGTTGCGGGAGTTGAAGTCGAAGGCGCCGAGGCGTCCGGCCCGCAGCAGCTGCACGACGATGAACTCGATGTTGGTGCCGGGGGCGTGGTGGCCGGTGTCCAGGACGACCTGGGCGCGGTCGCCGAGGGCCAGACAGTGCAGCAGCGAGGTGCCCCAGTCGGGGATGTCCATGGTGTAGAAGGACGGCTCGAAGAACTTGTACTCAAGCAGCAGCCGGTGGTCGGGGTCGAGCAGCGCGTAGACCTCGTGCAGGGACTCGGCGAGGCGGTCCTGCCGGGCCCGGATGTCGTCCTGTCCGGCGTAGTTGGTGCCGTCGGGCAGCCACAGCTTGAGGTCGGTGGAGCCGGTGGCCCGCATGATGTCCACGCACTCGGCGTGGTGGGCGATGGCCTTCTTGCGGACGGCCCGGTCGGGGTGCGTGAGCGAGCCGAGCCGGTAGTCGTCGTCCTGGAAGAGGTTGGCGTTGACCGCGCCGATCGTGATGCCCAGGTCGCGGGCGTACGAGGTCAGCGCGTCGTAGTCGTCGACCCGGTCCCACGGGATGTGCAGCGACACCCGCGGTGCGAGCCCGGTGAAGCGCTGCACCTGCGCGGCATCGGCGAGCTTCTCCCAGGGGTCGCGTGCCACGCCGGGCTGGCCGAACACCTTGAACCGGGTACCGGCGTTGCCGAACGCCCAGCTCGGGAGCTCGATCGACTGCTCTGCGAGCGCGGCGAGAACGGACGGGGGTGTCGTCATCGGTGATCTCCTCGATCGGTCCGGGCCGGACGGCGGGACGGCAGGTCGGGTGCGGCGCACTGCCCTCGCCCCGCCGCACGGTTGAAACGTATCAAAATCGAGAGTGACGGTAGTCGCCCTCTCCGCGAGCGTCAATGAAACGAGATGGTTGCGACCAGAAACGATCTGCGGTTGAGCCCTTGTATTTCGCTGCGCGTCATGGCAGCGTCGCCGCATCGCAGATTTGAAACGCTTCATTAACGTGGAAGTCATCGCCCCGGAGAGGTGGCCGTGAACGACGACGAGCGCGTGTGCTTCCTGATGCACCTGCGTCCCGAGCTGGTCGACGAGTACCTGGAGGCC
This sequence comes from Streptomyces sp. NPDC091287, assembly GCF_044768525.1. Taxonomy (NCBI): domain Bacteria; kingdom Bacillati; phylum Actinomycetota; class Actinomycetes; order Kitasatosporales; family Streptomycetaceae; genus Streptomyces; species Streptomyces sp. NPDC091287. Next base: position 202,010 of record NZ_JBIVUV010000016.1, on the reverse strand, counting down.
CACCGCACGGTGTGGCCCGAGATGCTCGACGCACTGCGCCGGCATGGCTGGCGCGACTACTCGCTCTTTGTCCGCGAGCAGGACGGTCTGGTCGTCGGCGTCGTGACATGTGCCGACTTCGATGCCTCACTCGCCGGCATGGACGCCGAGCCGGTCAACGCCCGCTGGCAGGCCTCCATGTCCCGCTACTTCACCGTCGACGACCGCAGGCCCGACCAGGGCATGGAGCGACTGTCGGCGTACTTCCACCTGGCCTGAGCGAACCCGCCGGTCACGGCTGTCCGCATTTCCGCCCGACCACTGCTGAGAGGCAGCGACGATGCGCATCGGGAGCAAGAACACCAGCGGTTGGAAGGCGACCATCTCGGTCGCCATGTCCAACTACATCGAGGCAGGGTCGATCATCGCGATCGCCACCAGCCTCACCCTGTGGCAGGAACGCTTCGGCGTCGACGACTTCGCGGTCGGCCTGCTCGCCGCGATCAGCGCCAACGCGTTCGGCGCCGCTGTCGGCGCCGCGATCGGCGGCCCGCTGTGCGACCGCTACGGCCGCAAGTTCATCTACACCTACGACCTGCTCCTGTACATGCTCGGCGTGCTGCTCGCGGCCTTCGCGGTGAGCTACGGGATGCTGCTCGTCGCCTTCGTGATCACCGGCATAGCCGTCGGAGCGGGAGTCCCCGCCTCCTGGACCTACATCGCCGAGGAAGCACCGCCCGAGCAGCGCGCCAAACACGTCGGATCGGCCCAACTGGCTTGGTCGATGGGCCCGGTGATCGGGTTCCTGCTCGCGGTCGTGCTCACCGGGCCGCTCGGCCTGCTCGGCAGCCGCCTGATCTTCCTGCACCTGTTCGTCGTCGCCTTCGTCGTCTGGTACATCCGCCAGGGCCTGAGCGAGTCGGCCAAGTGGACCTCCAGCCGGGACAGCGCGGACGCCGGCCGCACCCGCGGCCTGCGGGAACTGTTCTCCAACCGGCTCAACGTCAAGGCCCTGCTGTTCCTCTTCGGCATCTACGGCTTCTGGGGCGTGGTCGCGGGACAGATGGGGATCTTCATGCCCCGGGTGTACGAGACCTCGGGCGTGGAGAGCGCCGCCGGGCAGAACCTGCTCCAGGTGCTGATGTGGTCCTTCACCGTGCTGGCCACCTACTTCGGCTTCATGCGGCTCGGCGACCGGATCAGCCGCCGCCTGCTCTACACGGTGGGCGCCGTGCTCGGCGTCGTCGCCTGGGTGCTGCTGGTGTTCGTGCACGCCTCGCTGCCGGTCCTGATGCTGTTCGCGGTCTGCTGGGGCGTCTCGGCGGGCATCGGCTCCCAGGCCTTCTACGCGGTCTGGACCAGCGAGCTGTTCGCCACCCCCTACCGGGCCAGCGCCCAGGGTCTGCTGTTCTTCGCCGCACGCGTGTCGATCGGCCTGCTCAGCTACTACTTCCCGACCATGCTGGCCGACCAGGGCGTCCCCGCCGTGGGCCTGGTCATGATCGGCCTGCTGGTCCTCTCCCTGGTCATCGGCGCACTCTGGGCACCCAACACCCAGGGCCGCAGCCTGGAGGACATCGAGGTGGAGCGCTACGGAGAGGTGCTCTCCGAGCGCGCGACGGACGGCACCCGCGAGACCCCTGTGGTCAGAGCCTGAGGTTGTCGTCTGCCCGGTAAGGTGGCCGGTCGGAGTGATCGGAGGGGACGATGGCCAATATCAAGGATGTCGCGCGGCTCGCGGGCGTGTCCCTGGGTACGGTCAGCAACGTCCTCAATCATCCGGACCGGGTCAGCCAGGAACTGCGGGAACGCGTCGAACGCGCGATCGATGATCTCGGATTCGTCCGCAACGAGCCTGCCCGTCAGCTGCGCGCGGGGCAGAGCCGCACCATCGCCGTGGTGGTCCTGGACATCGCCAACCCCTTCTTCGCCGACCTGATCGCCGGCGCCGAGGACGCGGCCGCCGAGCAGGGCGCGCAGGTGATCGTCTGCAACAGCAACGGTGACCCCGCGCGGGAGGCCGGCCACCTGCAGTACCTCGGCCAGCAGCGGGTCCTCGGAATCCTGCTGTCACCCATCCAGGAGGCGGTCGCCGCGCAGCTGCTGGCCGCCCGGCGCAACAGCCCGCCCGTGGTGTTCGTCGACCGGGTCCCGGCAGGACCGGGGTTCGCCTCCGTGTCCGTCGACGACGTGCACGGAGGCGCGCTGGTCGGCGAGCTGTTCACGGCCGCCGGGCACGAGCGCGTCACGTACCTCGGCGGACCGCACACCCTGCGCCAGGTGTCCGACCGCCTGCACGGCCTGCGGTCGACCTTCCGCGGCGGGGAGATCGACGTCGTCGCCGCGCCCGAGCTGACCATCCGTGCGGGGGCGGCGGCGCTGGGCGAGCTCCTCGCCCGCCCGGCCGACCGCCGCCCACAGGCCCTGTTCTGCGCCAACGACCTGCTGGCGATCGGCGCGGTGAACGCCGCGACGCGGCTCGGCATCGCCGTCCCGGACGACCTGACGATCGTCGGCTATGACGACATCGACTTCGCCGAGACCGCAGGCGTCGCCCTCACCACGGTGCGCCAGCCCGCCCGCACGATCGGCAGGCGGGCCGCCGAACTCCTCCTGCGCGAGGTCACCGACGGGGCGGAGCCGACCAGCCTGGTCTTCAAGCCCGAGCTGGTGATCCGCTCCTCGAGCCTGCCCGTGACGGCCGCCGTCGCCGGACCACCGCCGGACCGTAGCGCCGGACAGTAGCGCCGGAGCAAGGCAGGGCGCCCAGGCACCCTGCGCCGACCCTTGACGCCCCGCCATGTGCGGCTTACGGTCCCTCCGAGATCGCGATTAAAACGTTTTACAGCTTGGTATTCCCCTTGGCAGTACGTCCTGAAGGAGCCGAACCATGACCACGGAGACCCCCGCACCCGCTGAAGTGGGGCTTCCCCGCACGACCCCGCGCAAGACCCGGATCGGCCTTGTCGCCGGCGGACTCGGCGCGTACTGGCCCCAGTTCCCCGGCCTTCTGGAGCAACTGCAGCACTCGGCCCGGGAAGTCTCCGACCGGTTCTCCGGCATGGGGTGCGAGGTCGTCGACGTCGGCTTCGTGTCCGACCCGCAGGAGGCGGCCCAGGCCGCTGACAAGCTGCGTACCACGGACTGCGACCTGATCGTCACCTTCCTCACGACCTATCTGACCGCCTCGATGGTCCTGCCGATCGCCCAGCGCAGCCAGGCCCCCGTGCTGCTCATCGACCTGCAGCCGACCGCGTCCATGGACCACGCCACGTTCGACACCGGCAAGTGGCTCGCCTACTGCGGCCAGTGCCCACTGCCGGAGATCGCCAACGTGTTCCGCCGGGCCCGCATCCCCTTCCGGTCGGTCTCCGGCCATCTGCACGACGACAACGCCTGGACCCGCATCGAGCGCTGGATCCGCGCCGCCGGTGTGCGCGCCGCGATGCGGCACGGACGGCACGGCCTGATGGGACACCTCTACCCCGGCATGCTCGACGTCTCCACCGACCTCACCCTCGTCTCCGCCCAGTTCGGCTCACACGTGGAGGTCCTCGAAGTCGACGACCTGCGGGTCCGCGTCGCCGAGGTCACCGAGCGGCAGGTCGACGAGCGAGTGGCCCTGGCCCGCGAGGTGTTCACCCTCGACACATCCGTCGTCGAGGAGGACCTGCGCTGGGGCGCCAAGGTCTCGGTCGGCCTGGACCGCCTGGTCGACGACTTCGCCCTGGACTCCCTCGCCTACTACCATCGCGGCCTCGACGGCGAACTCCACGAACGCCTCGGGGCGGGGATGATCCTCGGCGCCTCACTGCTCACCGCGCGCGGCATCCCCGTCGCCGGTGAGTACGAGCTGCGCACCAGTCTGGCCATGCTCATCGCCGACCGGCTCGGCGCGGGCGGCTCGTTCACCGAACTACAGGCACTGAACTTCGACGACAACGTCGTCGAGATGGGCCACGACGGTCCCGCCCACCTCGCCATCAGCAGCGCCGACCCCCTGCTGCGCGGCCTCGGCGTCTACCACGGCAAGCGCGGCTGGGGCGTGAGCGTGGAGTTCGACGTACGGCACGGCCCCGTCACCACCTTCGGACTCGGGCAGGACGCGGACGGCACCTACATGGTGATCGCCTCGGAGGGCGAGGTCGTCCCCGGCCCGCTGCTGGAGATCGGCAACACCACCTCCCGCGTGGACTTCGGCTGCGATCCCGGCGAGTGGACCGACGCATGGAGCGCCTCCGGCATCGGCCACCACTGGGCCCTGTGCGTCGGACATCGCGCCAAGGATCTCCAGGCTGTCGCCGACCTGCTCGGACTGCCGTTCGTCCGCGTCACCGTCTGACGGCCGGAGCAGGTCGAGAACGCCGGCGCTTCAGAGCGAAACCTTCCCATTCCGCTGCTTCTGATCTGATCTCTGGAGGAAACGACATGACGACGACCGCACGATTTCGCAGGCGGCTGGCCGTGCTTGGGCTGCCCCTGGTTCTGGTGCTCTCCACGGCGCAGACGACGTATGCGGCTCCGACTGACGGGGACAAGCCCAAGACAGGGACCGGCGAAAAAACAGTCACCTTGGTGAACCAGGACGCCGACGGAAACCCCACCATCCGATTCGACGTCAACGGCAACGCCATCGACGCCCACGACGGCCAGATTCAGCGCTTCGGCGATACCTACTACCTCTATGGCACCAGCTACGGCTGCGGGTTCGAGTGGAACACCCCCGGGGCTCCGTTCTGCGGGTTCGTCTCCTACAGCTCGCCCGACCTGGTGAACTGGACCCCGCGCGGTCCGCTGTTCGACGCCTCCACGGAGACCTGGCAGAAGCAGTGTGACGGCGGCACCTACGGCTGCTTCCGCCCGCACGTCGTGTTCAACAAGAAGACCCAGAAGTACGTGCTGTGGATCAACTCCTACGACAACGGTGTCGGCTACCACGTCTTCACCTCCGACCACCCGACCCGCGGGTTCGAGGAGGTGGAGGTGCCGGACCTCGCGGCCCCCGAGGGTGCGCCCGGCGGCGTGAACTACGGCGATCAGCAGATCTTCGTCGACGATGACGGGACCGCCTACCTCTCGTTCACCGACTGGCGCCGGGACGGCGACATCATCATCGAGCGCCTGGACGACAGCTATACGACAGGCACCGGCGACTGGACCCGGACGAATCTGCGCTCGACCGAGGCGCCGACGATCTTCGAGCGTGAGGGCACGTACTACCTCACCTACTCCGACCCCAACCGTGGGTACACGACCACCGGCACCGGCTACGTCACAGCGCCCACTCCGCTCGGGCCGTGGTCGGGGACGGGCACCAGCCGCGACGCCTGGTCGGTCTCCGACGGGATGCTGAACATCGAGGGTGGTGACGTCGGTCTGAGCCGCGAGGGCGAGGACTGGCGGGACTACTCCTTCGAGGCGAAGGTCACGCCCAAGCGGGCCGAGGAGGGCGACTACGCGCAGGTCGGCCTCGCCGTGCGCGGATCGGCCGAAGGCAGCTACCAGTGGCTCATCGGCAACTACCCCCACGACGGGGCGACCGGTGGCAACCTCACCAAGTTGGTGCCGGGCAAGCCGGCCACCACCGAGAAGCTGCCGATGCCGATCGTCACCGGGCAGTCCTACGACGTCAAGATCACCGTCAAGGGCTCGCGAATCGAGACCTGGATCGACGGCCGATTGGTGGACACCACGGAGGACACCACGAGCGATCACGGTCGCGTTGGATTCCGCGAGGGCGCCGGCGAGAAGGCGAGCGTCGACGAGGTCACCGTCACCGCGGCAGACGGAACGGTGCTGCTGTCCGACGACTTCTCCGACGGGCTGGAGAAGTGGGACCGTCCGGCGCCGACCATCACCGGGACCAACATCACCACGACCTCGTGCGGTGGACAGCCGACGGACGTCCTGCCGCTCGAGACCAGCTCCGGCACTGTGTACCTCTACCAGTCGGACGTGTGGATGAACGCGAAGCCGAACGAGGCGCTCGCCAAGCACTACTGGCAGCCTCTGGAGTTCGACAGCGACGGCTCCATCCGGCCCATCGAGTGCGGCCGGTCCTACGACGTCACGATCCCGGTCGGGCCGGACAAGCCGCTCCCTCCCAAGCCGGCGGTCAGCACCGGCGACCGTGGCTACCGCACCCACTGGGACGTCGCGGACGGACTCGCCCGCGCGCAGGAGATCACGATGCCGGGCGCCGGCCGCCTGCGGGCGGTGCGCTTCACCACCTTCCAGTCCGGGTACCCGAACGCGCCGCTCGTCCTCGACCTGCGTCGCACCGGGGCCGACGGCGTCGGCGCCACCGTGGCGTCCGTGGAGATCCCCGCCGACAAGATCTCATGGGCCGCGCGATGGGCCGAGCTCAAGCTCGATCGACCGCTGCAGGTCCGCGCCGGTGACCGGTTCGCGCTGGTGGTTCGGTCCGCGACGACCCAGGGCGCCTACGGCATCGCCTACAGCGACACCACCCCCTACGACGGAGGTCGGGCCCTGATCAGCCACGACGGTGGCAAGAAGTGGGCTGCGGAGTCCGGCCGTGTTCTGCGCGTCGAGGCCGACGTCTCGTGATGGCGCGCCACTGAGTGGGGAGACTGCTCAGCCTGGATCCACCGTGCGGCGGTCGGCTGTGAACCATCCAGCGAACCCGATCAGAAACCACGCGGTGGATCCAGGCTCAACACCACCGACAAGTCCCTCGATGAGCTCGAGTCCGAGCGGAATGCGTGATGAAGGAAATCCTCAAGTCCCAGTCCATCGAGACCCCTTCGTGGGGGTACGGCGACTCCGGCACCCGGTTCAAGGTGTTCGCCCAGCCCGGGGTTCCGCGCGATCCGTACGAGAAGCCGGACGACACGGCGCAGGTCCACCGTTACACCGGCGTTGCCCCGGTCGTCTCGCTGCGGTTGCGCAGGCTGCTGCACCGCACGCAGCCCGTGCTGCGGTACGAGCCGCGCGGCCAGGCCGCCCGGTGGGAGGAGGCCGAGGCTCCGTGCGCGTAGCTCTGTTCGTGACCTGCATCAACGACGCGCTGTATCCGCGTACGGGGCAGGCGGCCGTCGCACTGCTGGAGCGGCTGGGCGTCGCAGTCGAGTTCCCGGCGCAGCAGTCGTGCTGCGGCCAGCCGCAATACAACACCGGCTATCGCAGCCAGGCGGAGCCGCTCGCGCAGCGGTACGCGTGGACCTTCGCCGACTGCGACTACGTGGTGACCCCGTCCGGCTCCTGCGCCGCGATGGTGCGCGACCACCACCCGAAGCTGGCCGCGGGCGACGCGGCCGGGCGGACCTACGAGCTGACGGAGTTCCTCACGGACGTGCTCGGGGTGACCGATGTCGGCGCCTACTACCCCCACACCGTCACCTACCACCCCACCTGCCACGGCCTGCGCATGCTCGGCCTGGGCGACCGGCCGCGGCGGTTGCTGGAGCAGGTCAAGGGCCTGTCGCTGCGGGAGCTGGAGGGAGCCGAGGAGTGCTGCGGCTTCGGCGGCACCTTCGCGGTGAAGAACCCCCACGTCTCCGCGGCGATGGGCGCGGACAAGGCCCGGCACATCGAGGACACCGGCGCCGACGCCGTCTGCACGGTGGACAACTCCTGCCTGATGCACATCGGCGGCACGCTGTCCCGGCGCGGCTCCGCGGCCCGGCCCGTACACATCGCGGAGATCCTCGCCAGCACCGAAGGAGGCGTGTGGTGAGCGGTACGTTCCTGGGCCTGCCCGCCTTCCCGCGGGCCGCGGCCGACGCCACCGAGAACCAGCAACTGCGCGGCAACCTGCGCCATGCCACGCACACCATCCGCGCCAAGCGGGCCGCGGCGGTCGCCGAACTGGACGACTGGCAGCAGCTACGCGCCGCGGGCAAGGCCATCAAGGACCGGACGCTGCGCCACCTGGACAGATATCTGGTGCAGGTCGAGGAAGCGGTCACCGAAGCCGGCGGTACCGTGCACTGGGCCGCGGACGCCGCCGAGGCCAACCGCATCGTCACCGAGCTGGTGCGGGCGACGGGCGAGACGGACGTCGTGAAGGTCAAGTCCATGGCGACCCAGGAGATCGAGCTCAACGACGCCCTGGCCGAGGCCGGCATCAGCGCGTACGAGACCGACCTCGCCGAGCTCATCGTGCAGCTCGGCGACGATCTGCCCTCGCACATCCTCGTCCCGGCCATCCACCGCAACCGGGGCGAGATCCGCGACATCTTCACCGAGAAGATGGCCGACTGGGGCAGACCGGCCCCGGACGGGCTCAGCGACCGGCCCGCGGACCTGGCCGAGGCGGCACGGCTGCACCTGCGGGAGAAGTTCCTCAAGGCCAAGGTCGCCATCTCCGGCGCCAACTTCATGGTCGCCGAGACCGGCACCCTGGTCGTTCTGGAGTCGGAGGGCAACGGCCGCATGTGCCTGACCCTCCCCGAGACGCTGATCTCCGTCGTCGGCATCGAGAAAGTGGTGCCGACCTGGCGGGATCTGGAGGTGTTCCTGCAGCTGCTGCCGCGCTCGTCCACCGCCGAGCGCATGAACCCCTACACCACCACCTGGACCGGCACCACCGACGGCGACGGGCCGCAGGACTTCCATCTCGTGCTGCTCGACAACGGCCGCACCGACACCCTCGCCGACGAGGTCGGACGGCAGGCGCTGCGGTGCATACGCTGCTCGGCATGCCTGAACGTCTGTCCCGTGTACGAGCGGGCCGGCGGCCACGCATACGGCTCCGCCTACCCGGGGCCGATCGGCGCCATCCTCACCCCGCAGCTGCGCGGCACGGCGAGCGAGCTGGAGGCGTCACTGCCGTACGCGTCGTCGCTGTGCGGCGCCTGCTACGAGGTCTGTCCCGTCGCCATCGACATTCCCGAGGTGCTGGTGCACCTGCGCGAACGGGTCGCAGAGGGCGGCGAGGTCACCGAGCGCGGCCGGCGGACGGTCATCAAACCGGCGAGAAGTCACGCGGTCGAGCGGGCGGCGATGCGCGCCGCGGGCTGGGTCTTCCGGCATCCGCGGACCTTGCGGGCCGGGCAGCGACTTGCGGCCCGTACCCGCAAGGTGCACCCGAAGCGGCTGCCGGGACCGGGACGCGCCTGGTCCGACAGCCGCGATCTGCCGACGGTGCCCACGGAGTCCTTCAGCGACTGGTGGCAACGCACCCACAAGGGCGGCGAAGGGAGCGGCGGCGCATGAGCCATCGCGACATGATTCTGGACCGGATCCGGCGGGCGACGGCCGCACATACCGGCAGCGCGACGGAACCGGAGATCGCGCGGGACTACCTGCGCGTGCACGGCACCCGCACGCCGGTGCAATCAATCGAACTACTGGCGGAGTACCGAGCCCGGGTACACCATGCGGACGCCGCCAGCCTGCCGCGATTCATCGCCCAACTGCTCGCCGAGCGCGCCTCCCGCCGGATCGTCGTCCCCGCCGGTCTGCCGCAGGTGTGGCTGTCGGCCACGGACGCCGAGCAGATCCCGGACACCGCCGACCTCACCGCCCGCGCACTGGACGCCGTCGACGGTGTGGTCACCGGCTGCACCCTGGCGATCGCCGAGACCGGCACCCTGGTCCTCGACGCCGGCGACGGGCAGGGGCGGCGCAGGATCACCCTGGTCCCCGATCACCACATCTGCGTCGTCCACGCCCCCGGCCAGGTCGTCGACTCCGTGCCCCAAGCCCTCGAACGCCTCGACCCCGCACGCCCACTGACGTGGATCTCCGGCCCCTCGGCCACCAGCGACATCGAGCTCGACCGGGTCGAGGGCGTCCACGGGCCGCGCACGCTGGACGTCGTCCTGCTGCACTCCCCCACGGCCCATACGGGCACGCACCACGTCTCACGTTCGACCTGATTCTCCCCTTCGCCATGCAAGGAGCGTGCTATGAGCAACGAGCATGAAACCCCCCATGACAGTGCGTGGAACAGGCGGCACTTCCTGCGAACGTCCGCGGCAGTCGGCGCCGGCGCGAGCATCCTCGGCCTGAGCCAGGCCACCCCCGCCGCCGCCGTCGGCAGCGATGCTCGCCGCCAGAAGGACGGCGTACTGAAGATCGAGCGCACCACCGTCGAGTACGCGACCACGCTCCTTGGCACCGCCGTGGCGACGCCACGGCTGAGCTGGGAGCTGTCCGCCCCCGGCTCGGGCGCCAAGCAGAGCGCCTACCAGGTCGTGGTCTTCACCGACCCCGACGATGCGGATGCCTCGACCGTATGGGACTCGGGCAGGGTCTCCTCCGAGCAGTCCATCGGCATCGCGTACGACGGCCCCGCACTCAAGCCCCGTACCCGCTACCACTGGCAGGTACAGGTCTGGGACGGCGACGGGCAGCCGTCCGCCCTGTCCGCCGCGAACTGGTGGGAGACCGCCCTGGCGCAGGGGGACTGGAAGGGGCACTGGATCGGCGCGGATGCGCCGCCGGCGCCGCCCGGCTTCGACGGGGCGTCCTGGATCTGGGCCCCCGGCGCCACCACGGAGGACGCTCCCGCGGGTTCGGTGTGGTTCCGCGGCGCAGTCGAACTCCCCGCAGGCGCCGAGATATCCGCCGCCCGGATCGTGGCCAGTGCCGACGACGACTTCACCCTGTACCTGAACGGCGAGCAAGTGCTGCACGCACCTGTGCAGCCCGACGGCTGGCGCACCGGCCGACTGGCCGACGCGACCAAGGAGGTACGCGCCGCCGGTGGCCGCGTGGTGGTCGCCGCTCGGGCGACGAATCGCGGTGAGGCGTCGGTCAACCCCGCCGGCCTGCTCGTACGTCTGCTGGTGCAGACCGGCGACGGCGAGCACGAGCTGGTCACGGGGCCGGGCTGGCGGTGCGCCGATGCGGAGCAGCCCGGCTGGCAGCAGCCCGGATTCGACGACAGCGGCTGGGCGGAGGGGAAGGTGCTCGCCCCGTACGGCGAGGGCCCGTGGGGCAACGGCGTCCAGGTCGCGGCGGACGAGCTGCCGGCGCCGCTGCTGCGCCGCGAGTTCGCCGTCGAAAAGCCCGTGGCCCGGGCACGCCTGTACATCAGCGGCCTCGCCTACTACGAGGCCGAGATCAACGGCCGCCGAGTCGGTCGCCAGGTCCTCGACCCCGGCTTCACCGACTACGACGAAACCGTCCTGTACGCCGTCCACGACGTGACCAAGTACGTCAAGAAGGGCATCAACGCCATCGGTGTGACACTCGGCCGCGGCTTCTTCGGCATGACCACATCCAACGTCTGGAACTGGCACACCCCGCCGTGGCACGGCGAGCCCCGCCTCCTCGGCCAGCTGGAGCTCCACCACCCGGACGGCTCCCGCACCACCATCGCCACGGACGGCTCCTGGCGCATGACCGAGGGCCCGACCCGCTCCAACTCGCTGTACGCCGGCGAGACCTACGACGCCCGCAAGCACCCCGCGGGCTGGACCGAACCCGGTTTCGACGACGCCGGCTGGAGCAGTCCCCCGCGCCAAAAAGCCCCCAAGGGCACGCTCGGCGCCCAGCCCCACGACGCGATCCAGATCACCGACACCGTCCGCCCGGTCGACGTCAAGGCGCACGGCGACGACTGGATCGTCGATATGGGCCGCACCATGGCGGGGTGGACGCGGCTGACCGTACGGGCCGAAGCGGGCACCACCATCCGCCTGGCGCACGGCGAAAAGCTCAAGGACGACGGCAGCGTGCACGCCGAGACACCCCACGTGCCCGGCCGCTTCCAGACCGACGAATACATCTGCGCCGGCGGCGGTTCAGCGGAGACGTGGGAGCCCAAGTTCTCGTACAAGGGCTTCCGTTACGTGCAGATCAGCGGCCTGCCCGGCAAGCCGTCCCTGGACGACGTGCGCGGCCGGCTGGTGCACTCGGAGGTCTCCGATACCGGCAGCTTCCGCTGCTCCGAGCCCTTCTTCGAGAAGCTCGAGCAGGCCATGCGCCGCACCGTCTTGAACAATCTGCACGGCATCCCCACCGACACGCCGATGTACGAGAAGAACGGCTGGACCGGGGACGCCCAGGTCGGCGCCCCCACGATGATGTACGCCCTGGGCATGCACCGCTTCCTGGGCAAGTGGCTGGGCGATCTGCGGGACAGCCAGAACGGCGAGGGTCAGTTGCCGGTGATCGTCCCCAGCGGTGGCTGGGGCTACAAGGAACTGGCGCCGACGCCGGAGTGGACCACGGTGTATCCGTTCCTCGTCCGCGAGATGTACCGGGTGTACGGCGACGAGCGCGTCATCCACGACCACCTGCCCACCGTGACCGGCTATCTGGACTGGGAACTCGGCCGCCTCGAGAACGGCCTGGCGGTCACCGCCCTCGGCGACTGGGTCTCTCCCGGCTACGAGGTCCCGCCCGAGGACACCCGGCTCACCGCGACCTGCTACCTGTTCCGGGCACTCTGCGACACCGCCGACATGGCCGAACTCATCGGTGACAACGATGTCCGCGACCGCTACCGCACCGCCGCGCGCAAGCTGAAGGACGCCCTCAACAAGGAGTTCCTCGGCTCCGACGGCTACTACCGCACGGCCAAGGACCCGGAATACCGGCAGGCCAGCAACTGCATCCCGCTCGCCTTCGGCCTGGTCCCGGCCGGCGCCAGGGCAAGCGTCACCGCCTCCCTCGTCGCCGACATCAAAAAGCGCGGCAACCACCTCAACACCGGCTGCCTCGGCACCAGCGTCCTGCTGCGCGCCCTCAGCGCGCAGGGCCACCCGGAGGTCGCCCACGCCGTCGCCACCCAGACGACGTACCCGAGTTGGGGCCACTGGTTCGCCAACGGCGCCGACACTATGTGGGAGTACTGGCCGAGCGACTCGCGCTCGCGCGGCCACTACTTCCTGGGCACAGTCGTGCAGTGGCTGTACGAGAACGTAGCCGGCCTGCGCCCCGGCGACGCCGGATACCGCACCTTCACCGTACGACCGGACGCCCGCACCGGCGTCGACTGGGCCCGCACGCAGCTGCACACGGTGCGCGGACCTGCCGCGGTCTCCTGGTCACGCGTCGACGAGACCGTCCGCCTCACGGTCGACGTCCCTGTGGGCGCCACGGCCGAGGTCCACGTACCAGCGGCTACCAAAGACGACGCCCACGCGCCCGAAGGGACGGAGTTCGTACGTACCGAGCCCGGTTATGTGATCTACCGCGCCGCGCATGGCATCTGGGGATTCCGCGGCCGCCCCTGACGGCAGGACTCAATACGGCAAGGGAGAGGGCCGCAAGTCGAGGCACTCAGGCGACGACGGCCTCGACGCCGGGCGGGAGGCGAGGCCGTCGATCCACATAAGTTCCTGCGGGCGCAGTGCGCGTCGTTGGCCGTCCCTGCCGTGCTGGATGGGCTGTAGCGTCAGGCGATGTTTCGCAGCTGCACTTGGTCGGCCAGCTGCTTGGCTGCCTCGAGAACAGGGGTGACGTACTGGTCGATCGTCTGGTCGGGCACGCGATGCGAGAGTGTCGCGATGCTGATGGCGGCGATGATCCGGCCGTCTTCGCCGCGGACAGGAGCTGCGATACCGAGTACATCGGGGTCGAGTTCGCCGCGGCTGACCGCGAAGCCCTGGTCGCGAATGTCGGCGAGGTGGTCTCGCAGCTTGTCGGCGTCGGCGTAGGTGGCATCGGTGAACCGGGTGAGATGGTTCGCGAGCAGATCGTCGAGTTCATCGTCCGGTACCCAGGCGAGCAGGGAACCTCGGGACCGGCGACCTGGAGGTCCGTATCGTCTCGGCAGCCGACCTGGAGAAGGCGGCGCCGCTGATCCGGCGGGCGTTCGAGGCTGCGCTGCACGCTTGTCCACCGGTTGTCCACCGGGGGCGATCATGAGGCCCCAAGCGGGACGCATCACCCAGAGGAATGGATCATGAAAACTGTGCCGGGACACCCTCGTTCATCGCACTGTCCGCGCCACGACTGTGACATGTCGTGATCTACGCCCGCAGGCCGTTTCGTACGTCTTCCACCCCTACGGGTCCGCCCGCTGAGCGACTCTGTGACCGGGAGCCGCACGGACCGCCGGCCACGTCCGCCGGCCTGGACCGGGGGCGGTGCCGAGGTCCCCTTCCACGCAACGACCTCAATCAAAACGATATCTAGTATCGTCGATCGGTGCTATCGTTTTCAGGTAGAAGTGCGCAGGTGGAAATGTGCGCGAAGGGACTATCCGCATGGCCAGAACAGTCATCGACCTCGACGAAGACATGGTCACCGAGGCCATGCGCATCTTCGGCACCAAGACCAAGGCCAAAGCTGTCCGCCTCGCCATGGAGGACGCCGTCAAGAGACACCTCCGGCAGGAGGGCTTCGACGCCATGGAGGCCGGCGAACTCGACTTCAGCGAGATCGTCGAGAACACCGGGCCCCGCAACGCGGACGGCTCCCTCAAGCGCGACGGCGGCCGGGACGGAGGCCGGGCCGCCTGATGCAGGACCGCTACCTGATCGACAAGTCCGCCCTCGCCCGCTGGACGAAGCCGAACGTCAAGGACGTACTCAAGCCCCTGCACGAGCGCTACCTCCTCGCCGTGTGCCGGCCCACCGAGTACGAGATGATCCACTCCGCGCGGGACCGCTCGGAGGCGACCCGGATCAGCACCTGGCTCCACGCCTTCGACTACCTCCCCGTTGACGACCGCGCCTTCGCCCGCGCCCTGGAGGTCCAGCGGCACGCTCTCAACGCGGGCTTCCACCGTGCACTGTCCCTGCCCGACCTGCTGATCGCCGCCACGGCAGAACTGCACCGGCGGACGGTCCTCCACTACGACGGCGACTTCGACATGATTGCCTCCCTCACCGGCCAACCCACCGAATGGGTCGTATCGCCCGGCAGTGCCGACCGGTGATCAGGTTGAGATCTTCCGCTTCCTTGCCGCTCTCGCGGGGCAGGTACATCCACGGCGACAGCGTGGACCTCACCGTGACGCTCCCTCCTCGGCGCAGGCGGCACGTCGGGCTCGGGGTGACGACGGCCTGACATCGATAGGCTGCGCGGATGTGAGCGAGTACCAGTACTACGAGTTCCAGGCCATCGACCGGCCGCTGACGAACGACGAGCTCGAAGCGGTGCGGGCGCTGTCGAGCCGGGCCCGGATCAGCGCGACGCACTTCGTCAACGAGTACCACTACGGCAACTTCCGCGGCGACGAGCGCAAACTGATGGAGCAGGTGTACGACGCCCATCTGTACTACGCCAACTGGGGCTCGCGGCACCTGATGCTGCGCCTGCCCACCACACTGCTGCCCGCCCGCAGCGCCGAACCATACTGCACGGAAGACGCCTTGACCTGCTGGACCAGGAAAGGGCACCTGCTGCTCGACTTCTCCTACGAGGCCGAGGACGGCGGCGAATGGGACTTCGAGACCTCCTTCACCCTCGCCTCGTTCACCACCCTGCGTACCGAACTCGCCGCCGGTGACCTGCGCCCCCTCTACCTGTCCTGGCTCTCCATGCTCACCCGCTGGGAGCTGGAGGAGGACGTCGACGAGGACGAGTACACCTCCACCGTCGAGCCGCACGTACCCGCCGGTCTCGCCCGACTCACCGGCCCGCAGCAGGCATTGGCCGACTTCCTTCACGTCGACCCGCATCTGCTCACCGCGGCTGCCCGCGCCAGCGGTGCCGCCCCTTCCCAGGCCAACGACACGGACGCGCTCGCCGCCTGGATCCGCGCCCTGCCGCAACGTGAGAAGGACACCATGCTGCTGGACGCCGTCCTGGGAACCGCCCCGCAGCCGGGCCCCACGCTGCTGGCCCGCCACCGCGCCGCGTCCCGCGGTACGGCCGGACCGTCCACCGCCGCCCGGCGCCGCTCAGCCGCGGAACTCCTCGACGCCGCCCATGAGGTGCGCACCGAGCACACCCGGCAGCAGGAACAAGCCCGCACCCAGGCCCGTCGGGCCGAACGGCGGGCCCGCGAGAGCCACCTGGACCGCCTGGCCGAGAACGCCGAGCAAACCTGGCAGGACATCGCCCACCTGATCGGGAAGAAGCAGCCCGGCACCTACGACACCGCCATCACGCTCCTGAAGGATCTCCGCGAGGCCCACGACCGAGTAGGCAACCCCGAGGAGTTCACCCGGCGCCTGCACGACCTGCGCGAACAGCACCGCGGCAAGCCCTCGCTGATGCAGCGCCTCACCGACGCCGGTCTGACGGCCCGCTGAGGCGCACTCAGACGCGACCGCGCGGCCCCTCGGCCAGGAGGCGGAGCGCGGCGAGGGCGGCCGAGCGGCCAGTGGCGGACAGGGAGATCGGGGCGTCGACGGACCGTTCCCGCTCGTCGAGGTAGCCGAGTTCGCGACCGGCGTGCCAGAGCCTCCACAGCAGCCGCTCGGTGTCCTTCGCCTCCATCGCGGTGCCGTCGCCGTGGGTGAAGCCCGCCGCAAGCACCGGATGGACGGCATCGCGCAGGTCCTCGTGGAGCCGGGGCTCCGCCCACAGCGCGCAGAGGGCGTACTCGGCCACCTGCCGATCCGCTGCGGTGTCGCCGAGCCAGGCCAGCGCGGCCGTGCGCTGACGCAACTGGTGGTCCGTCAGCCGAGCACGGCTGGCAGCCGAGAGCTTGAGCATGCGATGGCGCTTGGCCACCAGTCCGTGGGCGCGGGCGAGTTCGTGCAGGCCGGCCAGCTGGAACAGGTCCGCCTCGGAGCGCGCCCCTTGCCGATCGGGTACCAGCGCGGATAACGGGCGAACGCGGCTGCCACCAGTTCCCGGGGCCGGTAGCCGGCCTGGGTCAGGGTGACCCCGTCACCGATCTGCTCCAGCAACCACCGCAGCGGCTCAGCCGTGTCCACGGTTGCCGCAGTCGGCTCCTCCAGGGCAGGCAGGACGGCGGCGAGCAGGGCACGGCGCTCAGCCGGGGGCGCCGCGGCCCACACCTCGCGCCGTTCTCGGCGGACGACCTCCAGCGGAACGCGGCCCTCGAACACGGGCTGCGCGGTGATGAGCCAGTGCTGGACGAGCCGTCGGCGCGCGGCCGGGAACGCACGCACGTCCGGGCCGAGCTCGCCCTCGTCGTCCAGAGCCTGCTCCAGTCGACCTTCGAGGGGGCACAGACCAGCGCGTCCTGGATGCCCATGACTTGCCCCCAGCTCAGCTCGGGCACGTCCGGCGGGGTCGTGGGCGAGGCAGCCACGGCCTTGCGGCAGGCCGCGAAGCCCGCCTCCTCGGAGCGCTGCCAGGCCGCCAGTACCTGGGCGGTGGTCGCGCTCGAGCACACCGCGACAGCCCGAACACGGCCGCCTTTGGTCAGCAGGCCAGCCAGGACTGTGACAGCCCGCTGCTGCTCACGCGCGTCCGCGTGCCACTTGCGGGGCAGCTCGTACCAGCAGAAGCGTTCGACCTCGGCCCCGAGAGCGCGACCAGCGAGTCACCGTCGGGCACCAGCCAACCCAGCAGGCGCTGCGCCATCGCCTCGTCCGCCACCAACGACGTCACCTCCGCCGCACTCCGGCCTACCTGCCGATCCTCCCACGGACGAGATCCCATCCGAGGGCGACTCTGCGGCGGGAACCTCACCAGAGACGTCGCCCCTCGGCAACCAGGGGTTCCCTCAACCTGTCGGAACAGCACAACCACTATGCCGCCGTCCACTCTGCCCAAGGCATCGGAACCCTCGCCTCCCCCAGGGGCTGCAGGGCGTTTCCGACGAGCCGTCACGCACGCTTGTCCACCGACTGTCCACCGGAGCGTTTGCCTGCCCAGTCAACCGAACGGCTCAAGTACGTCAAAACCGCTGGTCAGAGTCTCGTCAGGGGCTCGTCGGCAACAGGGGGTCAACCCGCGACCTACCCATTACGATGCCTAGGTCGCGGGTGTCCGATCTACCCGAATTCCAAGGTCACCCGAAACAAGAAACCCCAGGTCAGAGGCCTGACCTGGGGCTTACCATGGAGCCGCCTTCGGGATTCGAACCCGAGACCTACGCATTACGAGTGCGTTGCTCTGGCCAACTGAGCTAAGGCGGCGCGCCCTGTCGCACTATGGTGCGATCAGCAGCGGGGCCAAGTCTACACAGTTTCCGGGGGTGCTCAGCACACGGCACTCCCGGTGGCGTTTGCGCTGGTCAGGGCAGGTCGGAGGGGCAGGGGTCAGGTGCACTTCTTGCCGTCGGTGGGCGCGGTGCCCTCCAGGAGGTACGTGTTGATCGCCGTGTCGACGCAGTCGCTGCCCCGGCCGTACGCGGTGTGGCCGTCGCCCTCGTAGGTGAGCAGGGTGCCGGAGGAGAGCTGCTCGGCGAGGGCCTCGGACCACTTGTACGGGGTGGCCGGGTCGCGGGTGGTGCCGACGACGACGATCGGGTCGGCGCCCTTCGCCTCGGTGCGGTGCGGGGTGCCCGTGGCATCGGTGGGCCAGTAGGCGCAGTTCAGGGAGGCCCAGGCGAAGCCGCGCCCGAAGACCGGGGACGCCTTCTCGAAGTCCGGGACCGCCTTCTCGACCGCGTCGGGGCCGTCGAAGGCCGGCGGCAGGTCGAGGCAGTTCACGGCGGCGTTGGCGAACATCAGGTTCGCGTACTTCCCGTTCGGCTCGCGCTCGTAGTAGCTGTCGGCCAGGGACAGGAGGCCGGAGCCGTCGCTGCGCTGCGCGCCCGCCAGCGCCTCGCGGAGCTGCGGCCAGGCCGCCTCGTCGTACATGGCGGCGATCACGCCGGTGGTGGCCAGGGACTCGCCCAGCTTGCGGTCGTCGCCGGTCGGGACCGGCTTGGCGTCCAGGTCCTTGAAGAGCTGCTTCAGCGCGGTCGCCGCGTCGGCGGTGGACGTGGTGCCCAGCGGGCAGTCCGGCTGCTCGACGCAGTCGGCGGCGAAGGACTGGAAGGCCCCCTCGAAGCCCGCAGTCTGGTCGCGGTTCATGTCGATGGCCTTCAGAGAGGGGTCCATCGCCCCGTCCAGGACGAGGCGGCCGGCCCGCTCCGGGAAGAGGTCCGCGTAGGTGGCGCCCAGGAAGGTCCCGTACGACGCTCCGACGTAGCTCAGCTTCTCGTCGCCGAGCAGGGCCCGCAGGACGTCCATGTCGCGGGCCGTGTCGACGGTGGAGACGTACGGGAGGATCTCGCCGCTCCGCTTCTCGCAGCCCGCCGCGAACTTCTCGAAGGACGCGCTCAGCTTCTTGACCTCCGCCTCGTCGTCGGGCGTCTGGTCGACCTGGGTGTAGGCGTCCATCTCCGGTCCCGTGAGGCACTCGACGGGTTCGCTGCGGGCCACGCCGCGCGGGTCGATCGCGACCATGTCGTAGCGGGCCCTCACCTGGGCCGGATAGCCGAGTGCCGCGTACCCCTGGAGATAGCCGATCGCGGAGCCGCCGGGGCCACCCGGATTCACCAGGAGGGAGCCGATCCGTTTGCCCGGCCCGGTGGCCTTCTTGCGGGAGACGGCGAGGTCGATGTCGCCGTCATCCGGCTTGTCGTAGTCCTTCGGCGCCTTCATCGTCGCGCACTCGAACCCCTCCACCCCGCAGTCGCGCCAGCTCAGCTTCTGCGCGTAGTACGACGACAGGCCCTCGGGGGCCGCGGTGCCGGTGGCCGAAGCGCTCGGCGACGAGCCGCTGCCACTACAGCCGGAGATGAGGAGGCCGGCAGTGCCGATCCCGATGGCGAAGGTGCGGAGCAGCCGCCTGGTATCCATTCAGGGAGCGTATCCGCCGGGTGACGAGTCGTCCGATTCCCTGCTCATTCGGGTGAACAGGGACCCGGCGTGGAAGCGTTCAGCCCGCCCGCAGCGCCATCGTCATCGCCTCCACCGCGAGCAGCGGCGCCACGTTGCGGTCCATCGCGTCCCGGCAGGCGATCACCGACTCGATCCTGCGCAGGGTCCCCGCGGGCGTCGAGGACTCCGCGATCCGGTCGAGGGCGTCCTGCACGTCGACATTGGCGATGGCGATCCGGGAGCCGAGCTGGAGTGCCAGCACATCGCGGTAGAACCCGGTGAGCTCGGTCAGCGCCAGATCGAGGCTGTCCCGCTGCGTACGCGTCTTGCGGCGCTTCTGCTTGTCCTCCAGCTCCTTCATCGCCCCCGCCGTACCGCGCGGCATCCGGCCCCCCGCCACCCCGCCGAGCGCCGCCTTGAGGTCCTCGGTCTCCTTGACGTCGACCTCCTCCGCCATCTGCTTGGCGTCGTCGGTGGCCGTGTCGATCAGCTCCTGGGCCGCCTTGAGGCACCCCCCGACGTCGGCGACCCGCAGCGGAACCTTCAGCACCGCCGCCCGCCGCGCCCGCGCCCGCTCGTCCGTCGCGAGACGGCGGGCCCGGCCGATGTGCCCCTGGGTGGCGCGTGCCGCGGAGTGCGCCCGCTCGGGGTCGACGCCGTCGCGGCGAATCAGGACGTCGGCCACCGCCTCCACCGGCGGGGTGCTCAGGGTGAGGTGCCGGCAGCGGGAACGGATCGTGGGCAGGACGTCTTCGAGCGAGGGGGTGCAGAGCATCCAGACCGTGCGCGGCGCGGGCTCCTCGACGGCCTTCAGCAGGACGTTTCCCGCGCCCTCGGTGAGGCGGTCGGCGTCCTCCATCACGATGACCTGCCACCGGCCGACCGCCGGGGAGAGCTGGGCGCGCCGGACCAGGTCGCGGGTCTCCTTCACGCCGATGGAGAGGAGATCCGTACGGATGACCTGGACGTCGGCGTGCGTACCGATCAGGCTGGTGTGACAGCCGTCGCAGAAGCCGCAGCCGGGGGCGCCGCCCAGCGCCCGGTCCGGGCTCGTGCACTGGAGTGCGGCGGCGAAGGCCCGGGCCGCCGTGGACCGGCCGGAGCCCGGCGGTCCGGTGAACAGCCAGGCGTGCGTCATCTTCGAGCCCTGGTCCAGCGGCTTGCCGGCGGACACGGCGGTGACCAGGGCGTCGGCGTCCTTGGCGGCGGCGGCGAGCTGTTCCTGCACGCGGGTCTGTCCGACCAGGTCGTCCCATACGGTCATGGGTCACCGCCCTTCCGGTGGTGTCGTGCCGTGCTGTGGTGCGGCGGGGGCGTTGAGCGTTCAGCGTCGTACTGCGTCGTTCTGCGGGAGGGTGCACGGTGCGCTGTCCGTCTCGCCGCTCTCCATTGTGGGGGACGCCACTGACAGTCCGGCCCGCCCGCCCCCGGAGGGACGGACGGGCCGGGACTTCACCGTAGGCGGTGGGGCTGGGGCGTCAGCCGCGCGGGCGACGTCCCCGGCCCGCGGGGCCGTCGTCCTCCTGGCCCCCGAGCAGCTCGTCCGCCAGGGTCGGCAGGTCGTCCAGCGGAGTCTCCTCCGCCCAGTCCGGGCGGGGGCGCTTGCGGCGGCCCTGCTGCCGGTCGGGCGTCTCTCCGGCGTTCGGGTCCTCGACCTGCGGCAGTTCCCGGGTGCGCTCGTTCTCGCTCTCCGCGGGCGAGGCCGCCTGGCTCTCGTCCCGGAAGAAGCCCTGGGGCACCCGGTCGGAGGGCCGATCGGCGGAGACCGGCGGCAGCACGGCCGTCTCATCCGCGTCCCGGGCCAGCCGCCGGTCCCCCGGCCGCTGGTCCGTGACGCGCGGCAGCATCGCCGTCTCGTCCTCCCCGGAGGCGGAGCCCGAACGTGCCCCCGTACCCGTGCCGGACCCGGAAGGTCGGTCGTCCTCCGGCCGGACCGCCGGAACCGGCTGCGTGATCTCGTTCGGGTTCACGATCGGTGTGGGCACCGTGAGCTCGTTCTCCGGAACGGACGGGCCTTCCGACCGCGAGGACGACGGCGGGGACGACGGCGAGGAGGTCTCCGTACGGGAGTCACGGGAGTCACGGGAGTCACGGGAGTCACGGGACGCCCGCGCCTCCTCCGCCCGCCGGGCCTCCGCCCGCTCGGCCTCCGCCCGCTCGGCCTCGGCGCGCGCCGCCTCCGTACGGGCTGCGGCTTCGGCCTCGGCCCGGCGGCGGGCCTCCTCGGCGCGCATCAGGGCCTCTTCGGCCCTGCGCTGCTTCTCCAGCCGCTGCGCCTCGGCCTCCTTGCGGAGCCGGGCCTCCTCCTCGGCCTGCTTGCGCAGACGTTCCTGCTCGGCCTCGCGGACCCGCTCCTCGGCCTCCAGCCGGAGCCGGTCCTCCTCGGCGCGGCGGCGGGCCTCCTCGGCGCGCTGCCGAGCCTCCTCCGCCTGGCGCTCGGCCTCGCGGCGACGGGCCTCCTCCAGCTCGCGCTGCTTGCGCTCCTCCTCCTCGGCGCGCAGCCGGGCGAGCTGCTCCTGGCGCTCCTTCTCCAGGCGCTCCTCCTCGGCCTTGCGCGCGGCCTCTTCCTCCGCCTTGCGCCGGGCCTCCTCGATGGCCTGGCGGCGCGCCTCCTCGATGGCCTCGATCTCGGCCTCGGAGAGCGGCAGGAGCTGGTCGAGCCGGTGACGTACGACCGTGGTGATCGACTCCGGCTCCTGGCCGGCGTCCACCACCAGATAGCGCGTCGGGTCGGCGGCGGCCAGGGTCAGGAACCCGGACCGCACCCGCTCGTGGAATTCGGCCGGCTCCGACTCCAGCCGGTCCGGCGCCTCGGTGAACCGCTCCCGCGCGGTCGCCGGGTCGACGTCCAGCAGCACCGTCAGATGCGGCACGAGGCCGCTCGTCGCCCACCGCGAGATCCGGGCGATCTCGGTCGGGGCCAGGTCCCGGCCCGCACCCTGGTAGGCGACGGACGAGTCGATGTAACGGTCGGAGATGACGATCGCGCCCCGCTCCAGCGCCGGGCGGACGACGGAGTCGACGTGCTCGGCGCGGTCGGCCGCGTACAGCAGGGCCTCGGCCCGGTT
The DNA here is from genome assembly GCF_044768525.1 of Streptomyces sp. NPDC091287. Lineage (NCBI taxonomy): Bacteria > Bacillati > Actinomycetota > Actinomycetes > Kitasatosporales > Streptomycetaceae > Streptomyces > Streptomyces sp. NPDC091287. Next base: position 179,362 of record NZ_JBIVUV010000016.1, on the reverse strand, counting down.
GGACAGGCCGGCCGAGGACACGTCGAGCAGGATCGACCGCAGCCGCTTGCCGACGGGGGTCGCCCCGGGCTCGCGGGTCACGACGACCTCGTGGCCCTTGGACCGGATCCAGTCGGCGAGCGCCTCGACCTGAGTGGACTTGCCCGCTCCGTCACCGCCCTCCAGGACGAGGAAGAAGCCGGTGGCCGCGGGCGCCACCGCCGGGTCGCCGCCGCGCAGCGCCTCGCGCAGGTCCCGGCGCAGCGGCACGCCCGCCCGGTCGTCCGTCTTGGCGAGGACGAGCGCGGCGACGGGCAGCAGCAGCGCGCCGAGCAGCATCAGGGTGAACGCGGCCCCGCCGTGGGCGAAAACGAAGTCGCCGGCGACCAGGCGGTGCCGCCCGATCGCGGCGGCCAGCAGGGGGCCCGCGACCGCGCCGAGCGCGACGAGCACCCGGACGACGGCCTGGAGGTGCTCGGTGGTCCGGGCCTGCCGGAACGCCTCGGTCTCCTGGTCGATCAGGGTGTGCCCGGTGTTCGCGGCGACCCCGGCGGCGTAACCGGCGAGCAGGGCGATGGCGATCCCGGTCGCGGTGTCCGGCACCAGGCCGAGCGCGAGGAGCGCGAGGCCGGTGACCATGATGGCCAGCGCCAGCAGACGGCGGCGCGACAGGGTGGGCAACACATGGCGCGCGGTGCGGATGCCGAGGGCGGTGCCACCCGTCAGTCCGAGGACCAGCAGCGCGAATGTCGCGGGCCCGCCCCCGAGGTCGTAGGCGTGCAGTACGGAGACGGCGGCCGCCGCGGCGACGGCTCCGGCGAGGGCCGCGCAGACCGCGACCAACAGGGGGACCGCGCCGGTGCGGCCCTTGTCGGGGCCGTTGCCGGTGGCGGGGCGGCGCAGGCCCTCCAGCGGGGAGCGCGGCCGGGTCGTCTGCGTGGCCGGGAACTGAAGGAAGTACAGGGTGGAGATGGAGGCCGAGAAGAGCCCGGCCGCGACGTAGGACCCCAGGGCCGCCTGGTGGAAGGAGAACCACTCCAGGCCCGAGCCGAGGAGGTTGCCGACCAGCGTGGCGGCCAGCAGGACCAGCGCGGCGGCGGGCACAGCGAGGAAGTTCGTACGCAGCGAAAGGCGGCGCAGGGCGTCGAGGTGGTCGGGCAGGGGGCGTACGGCCGCGCCTTCGAGGGGCGGGGCCGGCAGCAGCGCCGGGGCGGCACTGTCCTTGGCCACGGCCCACAGGCGCTCACCGGCGCCGGTCACGAAGACGGTGATGAGGATCATCATGAGCGCCTTGTCGGGCGTCCAGTCGATCCACAGCGGGGCGACGACCAGGAGCGCCAGGCGTAGCCCGTCCACCCCGATCATCAGCCATCGCCGGTCCAGCTTTCCGCCGGGCCCCGTGAGGGACGTCAAGGGCCCCAGGAGTACGGCTCCGAAGAACAGGGTGGAAAGGATCCGGGCACCGAAGACGGCGGCGACGGCGAAGGCCGCCCCGCGGTATCCGGTGCCGAATGAGCCCTCAAGGACCGCCGCTTGCAGCGACAGCAGCACCAGCACGAGAAGGGCGAGTGCATCGCCGATACCGCCGACGAGCTGGGCGCTCCACAACCGCTTCAGCGGGGGAATACGCAACAGGGCCCGTACGGCGCGCTCGCGTGAGTCTGCGGCAAGTGTGTCGGAGGTGGGGCTCACGACCGTTGGCTGCTCGGCTCGCGTCATCCGCCCAGCCTATCGGCAGCGATGCGGTGACCGTCGGCCCGTCCGAACATATGGACGCAGACAGCTTCCGGCCATGGTGCGCGAGACCCTCTTGCGCACCACCGCCCGGCCCCCTTGCGCACCACCGACGCGCACGCTTTCGCCCACCGCCGCCGGCACGCTTACGCGCCACCGCCCCGCACGCCTACGCACCACCGCCCGGCACCTGGATCACGGGGATCGAGGTACCGGGCGGCTGGGTGCGATCCGCGCGAACGGCGGGGTCAGTCGTCCGACGGGGCGGCGGCGGAGGCCGAAGCCGTCTTCTTCGCTGTCGACGTCGTCTTCTTGGCGGCCGTCTTGGCGGTCGTCGTCGCCTTCTTGGCCGTCGTCGCCTTCTTCGCCGCGGTCTTCTTGACGGCCGTGGTCTTGGTGGCCGTCGTCTTCTTCGCGGCCGTCTTCTTGGCCGTTGCCTTCTTCGCCGGGGCCTTCTTGGCCGTCTTCTTCTTCGCGGGCCCCTTGGCGCGCTTCTCGGCGAGCAGCTCGTAGCCGCGCTCCGGCGTGATGTCCTCGACGCTGTCGTCGGTCCGCAGCGTCGCGTTGGTCTCGCCGTCGGTGACGTACGCGCCGAAGCGGCCGTCCTTCACCACGACCGGCGCACCGCTGACCGGGTCGGTGCCCAGCTCCTTGAGCGGCGGCTTGGCCGCGGCCCGGCCGCGCTGCTTGGGCTGGGCATAGATCGCGAGGGCCTCTTCGAGGGTGATGTCGAAGAGCTGGTCCTCGGAGGTCAACGACCGGGAGTCGGTGCCCTTCTTCAGATACGGGCCGTAGCGGCCGTTCTGCGCGGTGATCTCGACGCCCTCGGCGTCCTCGCCGACGACGCGCGGCAGCGACATCAGCTTGAGGGCGTCGGCGAGGGTGACCGTGTCCAGGGACATGGACTTGAAGAGGGAGGCGGTCCGCGGCTTCACCGCGTTCTTGCCGGTCTTCGGCGTCCCCTCGGGCAGCACCTCGGTGACGTACGGGCCGTAGCGGCCGTCCTTGGCGATGATCTGGTTGCCGCTGACCGGGTCGGCGCCCAGCTCGAAGTCGCCGCTGGGCTTCGCCAGCAGTTCCTCGGCGAGCTCGACGGTCAGCTCGTCGGGTGCCAGGTCCTCGGGGACGTCGGCCCGCTGATGGCCCTCGGCGTCCTTCTCGCCCCGCTCGATGTACGGGCCGTAGCGGCCGACGCGGAGCTTGATGTCGTTGCCGACCGGGAAGGAGGAGATCTCGCGGGCATCGATCGCACCGAGGTCGGTGACCAGTGCCTTCAGGCCGCCGAGGTGGTCGCCGTCGCCGTTGCCCGCGTCGGAGGCCGCTCCGACCGCCGTGGTGTCGTCACCGGGCTGGGCGCCGAAGTAGAAGCGCTTGAGCCACGGCACGGACTGGGCCTCGCCGCGCGAGATGCGGTCGAGGTCGTCCTCCATGCGGGCGGTGAAGTCGTAGTCGACGAGCCGGCCGAAGTGCTTCTCCAGCAGGTTGACCACGGCGAAGGACAGGAAGGACGGGACGAGTGCCGTGCCCTTCTTGAAGACGTAGCCGCGGTCGAGAATGGTCCCGATGATCGAGGCGTACGTCGACGGGCGGCCGATCTCGCGCTCTTCCAGCTCCTTGACCAGCGAGGCCTCGGTGTAGCGGGCCGGGGGCTTGGTGGCGTGCCCGTCGACCGTGACCTCCTCGGCGGACAGCGCGTCGCCCTCGGCCACCTGCGGCAGCCGGCGCTCACGGTCGTCCAGCTCGGCGTTCGGGTCGTCCGCGCCCTCGACGTACGCCTTCATGAAGCCGTGGAAGGTGATCGTCTTGCCGGAGGCGGAGAACTCGGCGTCCCGGCCGTCGCTCGCCCGGCCGCCGATCTTGACGGTGACGGAGTTGCCGACGGCGTCCTTCATCTGGGAGGCGACGGTCCGCTTCCAGATCAGCTCGTAGAGCCGGAACTGGTCGCCGGTGAGGCCGGTCTCGGCGGGGGTGCGGAAGCGGTCGCCGGAGGGGCGGATCGCCTCGTGCGCCTCCTGCGCGTTCTTGACCTTCCCGGCGTACGTACGCGGCTTCTCGGGGAGGTAGTTCGCCCCGTACAACTGCGTGACCTGGGCCCGGGCCGCGGAGATCGCGGTGTCCGAGAGGGTCGTGGAGTCCGTACGCATATAGGTGATGAAGCCGTTCTCGTACAGCTTCTGCGCCACCTGCATGGTCGCCTTCGCCCCGAAGCCCAGCTTGCGGCTCGCCTCCTGCTGGAGGGTCGTGGTCCGGAAGGGGGCGTACGGGGAGCGGCGGTACGGCTTCGACTCGACGGACCGGACCGCGAAGGAGGAGTCGGCGAGCGCGGCGGCCAGGGCGCGGGCGTTCGTCTCGTCCAGGTGCAGGGTCTGGGCGGAGCCGGCCTTCAGCTGCCCGTCGGGGCCGAAGTCGCGGCCCTGGGCGATCCGGCGGCCGTCGACCGCGCTGAGGCGGGCGGTGAGGGTCGAGGGGTCGGAGGCGTCACCGGCGCGGCCGGTGGCGAACTTTCCGGTCAGGTCCCAGTACTCGGCGGAGCGGAAGGCGATGCGCTCGCGCTCCCGCTCGACGACGAGCCGGGTGGCGACGGACTGGACGCGGCCCGCCGAAAGCTTCGGCATGACCTTCTTCCACAGGACCGGCGAGACCTCGTAGCCGTAGAGGCGGTCGAGGATGCGGCGGGTCTCCTGGGCGTCGACCATGCGCTGGTTGAGCTCGCGCGGGTTGGCGACGGCGGCCCGGATCGCGTCCTTGGTGATCTCGTGGAAGACCATCCGGTGGACCGGGACCTTGGGCCTGAGCACTTCCTGGAGGTGCCACGCGATGGCTTCGCCCTCGCGGTCCTCATCGGTGGCGAGGAAGAGTTCGTCGGACTCGGCCAGCAGCTGCTTGAGCTTCCTGACCTGGGCCTTCTTATCGGCGTTGACCACATAGATGGGCTGGAAGTCGTTCTCGACGTCCACCCCGAGGCGGCGTACCTCGCCGGTGTACTCGTCCGGGACCTCGGCCGCGCCGTTCGGGAGGTCGCGGATGTGCCCGACGCTCGCCTCGACGACGTATCCGGGGCCGAGATAGCCCTTGATCGTCTTCGCCTTGGCAGGCGACTCGACGATGACGAGTCGGCGGCCGCCCTGTGCGGTCTCGCTGGTCGGGGACAACTTCGCTCTTCTCTCCGGTCGACACTCGATGGGCATCCGGGCAGCGTCATGACGCTGCCCGCGGTGCTGTCGCTGCGGAGTGTGACGGTACAACCCGCCCCCGTGTCAAACGGCAAAAGCCCGCAACGGCCACTCGAACGGTAACCCGACTTCCGCCATTCCTGCCGCCCGGACCGCCAGGTCCGCGCCACGCGGAGGCTTGGCCAGTGTCTTTTCGGAGGTGGTCGCCATGTCCGCCGGGCAACCTGCCGGCCCGGGCGCCGCACTGCCGGGGGCGCGAATCAGACGAGCGTGAAGCACCACACGCCGAGGCCGAGGAAAACTACGCCGAAGAGCGTCGTGAGTGCGGTGGAGGCGACGGGGCTCACACCGTGCGCCACCGGCGCGCGGTGCAGGGCTCGCGCCCCTGTCCAGATCAGGAGGGCGGCGCCGAACAGCGCCAGGGCCGTACCGGCGAAGACTGCTGAGACGCTCTCCATGTCGTACTCCCGGACCGTCGTGGCGAACCGCCCGGGGCGGGCCGACCGGTCCCGGAGCCGGACCTCGGCGGCCCGGCACGGGGAGGTTGTCACCCCGGGGCATCGCCCACACGAACCCAGGGTGAACAGCACTCCCCCGCCGACCAGCGGAACCCCATCGGCCGCATCCGAATCGCATACGGACCGCCCAGGGATCACACGACCGGAATGCACGGTCCGGGCGCGCCGGGGAGCGCGCGGAGCGGGAACGCACTGGTGAAAAGGACGGCACCGCCCGAGCGGGGAGCGCCCCCACCCCGTACCGGAGGCGGCCGCGGTCACTGTCCTACGGACACGGCCTCCAGCTCACACCGTCGTACGGAAACGGCCTCCAGCTCACACCGTCGTACGGAAACGGCCTCCAGCTCGCACCGTCGTACGGAAGCCTCCAGCTCGCACCGTCGTACGGAAACGGCCTCCAGTTCGCCGGCCGCCGCGCCCTCCGCGGCCCCGGCGCACTCCGCACTCGCCGCGCCCTCCACCCACTCCGCGCTCTCCAAGGCCTCGACGCACTCCGCGCCCTACTGGCCCCGCGGTACGGCGCCGGGCGCCGGTTCCAGGAAGCCCTCCTCGACCAGCAGCCGGATCGCCTGCGGGGTGCGGTCGCGCAGGAGCACCGGGTCTTCCGCCATCAACTGCGCGATGGCGTCCAGGATCCGCCCGGCGGGCAGCGAGCCGTCGCACACGCCCGCGAACCCGGCGGCCACCGCGTCGACCTTGGTCGCCCGCATCATGCCGCGGTGCTGACGCAGCACCACATGCTCGGGGTCCTCCGCGCCCGGCAGGCCGACCTGCTCCTGCACGACCTCGGCCGCGAGGACGAAGTGCCCGGCGAGCAGCGCCGCGTCGTCCTGGTCGCGGAGGTAGTCCTGGCGGGCGAAGTGCTCCTGGACTGCCTGCCCGAGCGGCTGCTGCACCGCGTGCGGCCACTCCTCGATCACGATCGAGGGGTTCCCGGCCTCCGCCGCGGCGGATTTGCGCAGGGTGATCCAGCCGAACCCGACGGCCGTGGCGCCCCGCGCCTCGAACTCGTCGAGCCACGCCTCGTACCGCTCGGTGTACTCGGCGGGGTCGCTGCGGTGGTCGCCGCTGTCCCGCAGCCACAGCTCGGCGTACTGCGTGACGTCCTGGACCTCGCGCTGGACGATCCAGGCGTCACAGCCGTACGGCACCCAGGAGCGCAGCCTGTCCTGCCACTCCTCACCCTCCACGTGCTGCCAATTGGCGAGGAACTGGGCGTAACCCCCCTCGTTCAGATGGGCGCCGGACTGCTGCACCAGCGCCCGGCACAGGTCGTCGCCGCCCATGCCGCCGTCCCGGTAGGTGAGGCGGGCGCCGGGCGAGATGACGAAGGGCGGGTTGGAGACGATCAGGTCGAACGTGTCGGAGCCCACCGGCTCGAAGAGGGAGCCCTCGCGCAGGTCGGCAGGGGCGGCGCCGGACAGGGCGAGGGTGAGCCGGGTGAACTCCAGGGCACGGGGGTTGAGGTCGGTGGCGGTGACCCGGCTCGCGTGCTGGGCCGCGTGCAGCGCCTGGATGCCGGAGCCCGTACCGAGGTCGAGGGCCGAGGCGACCGGCGCCCGGACGGTGATCCCGGCGAGGGTGGTGGAGGCCCCGCCGACCCCGAGGACGACGCCCTCCTCGCGCGAGCCGATCCCTCCCGCACCGCCGACCGCGCAGCCGAGGTCGGACACGATGAACCAGTCCTCGCCGTCCGGCCCCCCGTACGGCCGTACGTCGACGCCCGCACGGACCGTCCCGTCGGCGTGGCTCACCCAGCCGTCCGCGACGCACTCGGCGAGCGGCAGGGCGGCACGTGCCCGCTCCTCGGCGACGGGACGCTGCAGCAGGAACAGCCGCACCAGCGTGTCGAGCGGGGTGTCACCCCGGGTGGCCCGCAGGGCGGGGACCGTCTCGCTGCGGGCGAGGGCAGCATAGGCGGGCGCGCCGAGGCGGTCGAGGAGCCCGTCCGCGGTGAAGTCCGCGGCGAGCAGGGCCTCACGGAGGGCGGCGGCGTGGTCGGATGCGGGAAGGCTGCTCTTACTCACCCACCCATTGTGTCCGCTCCCACCGACAACGGCAGCGGCCCGGACACCCACCGGGTGCCCGGGCCGCAAGAACGGCGCTCAGCCCTTCTTCTCCGCGGAGTCCTTGTCCGCGGAGTCCTTCTCCGTCGCGTCCTTCTCCGTCGCGTCGTTCTTGTCGGCGTCCGTGCCCGCCGGGGACGCGTCGGAGCCGGCCGCCGCGGAGCCGGAGGGGCCGGTCGAGGCAGTCGGCTTCTGGCAGCCCTTCTGCTTCGACATCGCGACGCCGACTTCACCGGACTGGAGCTTCTTCAGAGCTTGGTCACCGCTGGTGCTGATCTTGTTCAGCTCGTCGGCGATGCCCTTCAGCCCATCGGCGAACTTCGCCTGGTCCTTGGTGTCGAGCGCGTCGACCTCGGTCTTGAGGTCGGCGTACGCCTTGGAGGAGGCGTTGAGCTCCTTGACCGCTTCCTTCTGCGTGGTCTCGCCGTCGTCGACCGGCGGCGGACCGGCGGAGTCCACGGCGGTGCCCAGCGACTTGTACGCCTGGGAGATCTGCTGGAAGGCGGCCGAGTCGGTCTTCTGGACGTCGGCGGGCTTGCTGTTGTCCGCGGTCTGCTGCTGGATGGAGGCGTTGGCGTTGGCGATCTTCTGCAGTTGCGGCTGAACCTGGTCGCAGACCTTCTTGGCCCAGTCGTTGACCTTGTTGTCGCTGTCGTCGCTGCAGCCCGACAGCGTCAGTACGAGTACCGCACCGCCGGACAGTGCGGCTGCAAGCTTCTTGTTCACCGGATGGGTCCCTTCCAAGGCTCTCGGCCCCGGAACTTACACGCCGAGGGGACGACAGCCGGGTGCCGGTCATCCGGTGTGCACGCTTTTGAAGCCATTTGCACCAAGGGAAATGAGGGAGATGCCACTCGCGCCGAGAATCGGACGCACGATCGGGCACTCATCCGAAAGGCTGCTCCCGATCATTGGCCCCATCGCCCCCCATCACCCTCGCCGCAAACGCGGACGACACCGGTACGAGAGCGGAAGCGGCGCCGGAGGGGCAGCGGGAGGCGGAGGAGGAGCGGACGGAGGCGGAGGCGGAAACGGAGGCGGAGGCGGAGGAGGAGCGGACGGAGGCGGAGGCGGAAACGGAGGCGGAGGCGGAGGCGGAGGCGGGGCGAACGGCACGTCAGCGCGTACCGCCCGCCCACACCTTGACCACGCGTCACACAACTACGCGCGCCCGGCACACCTCGCTACGTACGGCTCACGGGGCCGCCGCGGGATCGGGCGCGGGGACCGAGGGGCCGGCGTCCCCCGAGGCGTCGTCGTCGCCCACGGCGATGCCGCGCCGCTTGGAGACGTAGACCGCGACGACGATGATCCCGATGGCGACGACGGCCACCAGCGCCCGCACCCAGGGATTGGCGTCCGCTCCGTAACTGAACTGCACGATCGCCGGGGCGATGAGCAGAGCGACCAGGTTCATCACCTTGAGCAGCGGGTTGATCGCCGGACCCGCCGTGTCCTTGAACGGGTCGCCGACCGTGTCACCGATGACGGTCGCGGCATGGGCCTCGCTGCCCTTCCCACCGTGGTGGCCGTCCTCGACGAGTTTCTTGGCGTTGTCCCAGGCTCCCCCGGAGTTGGCGAGGAACACGGCCATCAGCGTGCCCGTGGCGATCGCGCCGGCGAGGTACGAGCCGAGGGCGCCGACGCCGAGGGTGAAGCCGACCCCGATCGGCGCCAGGACCGCGAGCAGTCCCGGTGTGGCCAGTTCGCGCAGGGCGTCGCGCGTGCAGATGTCGACGACGCGCCCGTACTCGGGCTTCTCCGAGTAGTCCATGATCCCGGGATGCTCGCGGAACTGCCGCCTGACCTCGTAGACCACGGCTCCGGCGGACCGGGACACGGCGTTGATGGCCAAGCCGGAGAACAGGAAGACGACCGCGGCGCCCAGGATCAGGCCGACGAGGTTGTTGGGCTGCGAGATGTCCAGGCTCAGCCCCAGCTCGCCCGCCCCGGCCCCGACCTCGTCCACCGCCGTGGCGATGGCGTCACGGTAGGACCCGAAGAGCGCCGCCGCTGCGAGGACGGCGGTGGCGATGGCGATGCCCTTGGTGATGGCCTTGGTCGTGTTGCCGACCGCGTCCAGGTCGGTGAGCACCTGGGCGCCGGCCCCCGTGACGTCCCCGGACATCTCGGCGATGCCCTGGGCGTTGTCCGAGACCGGCCCGAAGGTGTCCATGGCCACGATGACGCCCACCGTGGTGAGGAGCCCCGTCCCGGCGAGCGCGACCGCGAAGAGCGCCAGCATGATCGACGTACCGCCCAGCAGGAACGCCCCGTAGACGCCGAGGCTGATCAGCAGCGCGGTGTACACGGCCGATTCCAGGCCGATGGAGATGCCCGCCAGCACCACAGTGGCCGGGCCGGTGAGCGAGGACTTCCCGATGTCCCGGACCGGGCGGCGATTGGTCTCGGTGAAGTAGCCGGTGAGCTGCTGGATGAGCGCGGCCAGGACGATGCCGATGGCCACCGCGACCAGGGCGAAGATCCGCGGATCGCCACCGTGCCCGGCGATCACCTCGTCGGTGACCCCGTCCAGCTCGGCGTACGAGGAGGGCAGATAGGTGAAGGCGGCGACGGCCACCAGGGCGAGTGAGACCACCGCGGAGATGAAGAAGCCGCGGTTGATCGCGGTCATGCCGCTGCGGTCGGCACGGCGCGGGGCCACCGCGAAGATCCCGATCATCGCGGTGACGACGCCGATCGCCGGGACCATCAGGGGGAAGGCGAGACCGGAGTCGCCGAACGCGGCCGTACCGAGGATGAGCGCCGCGACGAGCGTCACGGCGTACGACTCGAAGAGGTCGGCGGCCATGCCGGCACAGTCACCGACGTTGTCGCCCACGTTGTCGGCGATGGTGGCGGCGTTACGCGGATCGTCCTCCGGGATGCCCTGCTCCACCTTGCCCACCAGGTCGGCCCCGACATCCGCGGCCTTGGTGAAGATGCCGCCGCCGACCCTCATGAACATGGCGATCAGCGCCGCGCCGAGGCCGAAGCCCTCCAGCACCTTGGGCGCGTCGGCGGCATAGACGAGCACCACGCAGGAGGCCCCGAGCAGGCCGAGTCCCACCGTGATCATTCCGACTACGCCACCGGTACGGAAAGCGATCTTCATCGCTTTGTGCGAGACGGCGGTGAGATCCTTTTCCGGCTCGCCTTCCGCTGGAGTCGCCTCACGTGCGGCTGCGGCCACCCGCACATTGCTCCGTACGGCGAGCCGCATGCCGATGTATCCGGTCGCCGCGGAGAAAAGCGCACCCACCAGGAAGAAGAGGGAACGCCCCGCGCGCTGCGACCAGTTGTCGGCCGGCAACAGGAACAAGAGGAAGAACACGACGACGGAGAAGGCACCGACCGTGCGCAGTTGTCGGGACAGATAGGCGTTCGCGCCCTCCGAGATCGCCGCGGCGATCTCCTTCATGCGTGCGGTGCCCTCGCCGGCCGCCAGGACCTGGCGTACGAGCAGCTGGGCGACGATCAGCGCGGCGACGGCGACGACCGCCACCGCGATGACGATCAGCCGGTTGCCGTCGGTGAGTACCGCCGCCGCGAGGGAGACGGGTCGGTCGGAAAGTGCGGATTCTTGCGTCAGTGCTGCCATTGGGGTGGTGAAGAACTCCGCCATACGTCCTCCTTGACGCTCAGCGCTCAAGTCGTGGACGGATTGTAGGGAGCGGAACCTGATCAAAACAGTGGGTGGGAAGAGAATTGGTCGCTCTCCCCCCAACGCCGAAAGATCAGCGGCGAGATTCTCCTCGAATGCAGTAATGAGGCAGGCGCATTACGCGAGGGTAATCAAGAAAAAGGCCCTGCTCAGCAGGGCCTGGGAAAACGAAACATCATCCGCGCGGCTCAACGCCCACGCTCCTCAACGCGCCGGGACCGGGGGACGGATCTCAGCACCGGGGCACCTCAGCACCTGGAATCACGGACAGAGGCACAGAAACGGCGAGCACGGGCACGGACAGTGCCACGGGGTACGGGGTTACTGGGCACGGGCACAGAGCGCGCAAGCACGGGCACACGCGAGCAGCATGTACGGGCACAGGCACAGGAGCGGACGCAGATACGGGCCCTCAGGGGCGTACCGCGGCGTCGGCCGTCGGCCAGCTCATGCGGATCACTCCGCCGGCCGCACCGGATCGAACCTCCACGTCGTCGACGAGACCGCTGATGACCGCGAGGCCCATCTCGTCCTCGCCCTCACCGTCCATCTCGGGATCGGGCCGGTCCGGCCCCGCTCCGGAAGCACTGGAACCGGTACGCGCCCCGGACGCGGTGGGATCCCCGCCGGGGCCGGGAACACTGTCCCCGACCTCGATGGAGAACGCCTTCTCCTCCTCGGTCAACGCGACGCTGACCGGCTCGGTGATGCCGTGACTGCGATGCAGCCCGACCGCGCGGCTACACGCCTCCCCGACGGCGAGCCTGACCTCGTCGAGCACCGCCTCGTCGACGCCGGCCCTGCGCGCCACGGCGGCCGCCACCAGGCGGGCCGTCCTGACATGTTCAGGCTGGGCGCTGAAGCGGAGTTCAACGGTGGCCATGACATCCCCCTCGAACGTTCGGGCGTACGCCTCAGAGGCCCCGGGCATATCGCCCGGCACCCCTGCTCTCCTCCTCCGGAAGCCGACAAAGCCGACAGCCGACCCAAGGGTCGACCGCCTGCCCGTCACGGCCCACGCGCTGCCGCTGCCGGCCTGTTCACTGCCTGCCGACCGGCCCGGGGGCCGGTCCGCTCCGACCTCAGTCGGTGGCGGCGACAGCCTCGTCGACCGTGGTGTGAATCGGGAACACCTTGGTCAGACCTGTGATCCGGAAGATCTTGAGAATGCGCTCCTGGTTGCAGACCAGGCGCAACGAGCCCTCATGGGCCCGGACACGCTTCAAGCCGCCCACGAGCACGCCGAGGCCGGTGGAGTCGAGGAAGTCGACGCCTTCCATGTCGACAACCAAGTGGTAGCTGCCGTCATTCACCAACTCGACCAACTGCTCGCGCAGCTTGGGCGCGGTATACACATCAATCTCGCCACCGACCTCGACGACCGTACGGTCGCCACCAGGGCCGGACACATTGCGAGTCGACAGGGACAGGTCCACGGATCCTCCAGCACCTTGCTATCGAGCGGTCGCCCCTCGGTCTCCCCGACGGAGGCCAGGGGACGGATCGCCAGCCGCGATGGCATTCAATCACTTACCAGCAGCCATGCACGACGCCTTGGGACCATTGTCCGTCACGCCAGTGACACACTCGGTGCCGATGGCCAAGAATCACCGTCCCGGACGACCACCCGAGAGTGGGGCCTCGCGCCCCTCTCCCGCCATGATCCTCGACCGGCTCGCCGCAGGGGCGGGCCGGGCCGCGCGCATCACTCATACGGAGCACTTGCCCCCGCGATCGGGAACCCATGCCATCTGGCCGGATCGCATCCGGCCAGAAGTGATCTCGGCGATCGAAAAGGCCGGGATCGCCCATCCGTGGGCCCATCAGGCGGCCGCGGCGGAACACGCGCTGGACGGCGAATCGGTCGTGATCGCCACCGGCACGGCCTCCGGGAAGTCCCTCGCGTACCTCGCGCCGGTCCTCAGCACCCTCCTGGACGGCTCGGAGGCCCCCAACGGCCGCGGGGCCACCGCCCTGTACCTCGCCCCCACCAAGGCCCTGGCAGCCGACCAGCGGCGCTCGGTGAAGGCACTCGCGGCCCCGCTCGGCAACGCCTTCAGGCCCGCCGTCTACGACGGCGACACCCCCGTCGAGGAACGCGAATGGGTACGGCAGTACGCGAACTACGTCCTGACCAACCCCGACATGCTGCACCGCGGAATACTGCCCTCCCACCCCCGCTGGGCGTCCTTCCTGCGCGCCCTGCGGTACGTCGTGATCGACGAGTGCCACACCTACCGGGGCGTCTTCGGCTCCCACGTCGCCCAGGTCCTGCGCCGTCTACGCCGTCTGTGCGCCCGCTACGGGGCCGATCCGGTCTTCCTGCTCGCCTCAGCCACGGCGGCCGATCCCGCGGTCGCAGCCGGGCGTCTGACGGGTCTGCCGGTCCGGGAGGTGTCCGACGACGCCTCCCCGCGCGGTGAGCTGGTCTTCGCCCTGTGGGAGCCCCCGCTGACCGACCTGCACGGCGAGAAGGGCGCACCCGTTCGCCGTACCGCGACGGCCGAGACCGCCGACCTCCTCACCGACCTGACCCTCCAGGGCGTCCGCTCGGTCGCCTTCGTACGCTCCCGGCGCGGCGCCGAACTGATCTCGGTGATCGCCAAGGAGCGCCTCGCGGAGGTCGACCGCTCACTGCCGAAGCGGGTCGCCGCCTATCGCGGGGGTTACCTCCCCGAGGAGCGCCGGGCCCTGGAGCGGGCGCTGCACTCCGGCGAGCTCCTCGGTCTGGCGGCCACCACCGCCCTGGAACTGGGCATCGACGTCTCCGGCCTCGGCGCGGTCGTCATCTCCGGCTACCCGGGCACGCGGGCGTCCCTCTGGCAGCAGGCGGGCCGGGCCGGCCGCTCGGGGCAGGGCGCCCTGGCCGTTCTCGTGGCCCGGGACGACCCGCTGGACACGTACCTGGTGCATCACCCCGAGGCCCTGTTCCAGCAGCCCGTCGAGTCGACGGTGCTGGACCCGGACAACCCCTACGTCCTCGCCCCCCACCTCTGCGCCGCGGCCGCCGAGCTGCCCCTGACCGAGCCCGACATCGCCCTCTTCGGCCCGGCCGTGCCCGAGCTGCTGCCGCAGCTGGAGGCGGCGAAGCTGCTGCGCAGACGGGCGTCGGGCTGGCACTGGACGCGCCGCGAGCGGGCCGCCGACCTGGCCGACATCCGGGGCGGGGGAGGCCGCCCCGTCCAGATCGTCGAGGAAGGCACCGGCCGCCTGCTGGGCACCGTCGACGAGGCCGCCGCCCACACGGCCGTCCACGAGGGGGCCGTCCACCTCCACCAGGGCCGCACCCACCTGGTCCGGAAACTGGACCTGGAGGACTCCGTGGCCCTGGTCGAGCAGGCCGACCCGCCGTACTCGACGGTCGCCCGCGACACCACGGCCATCACCGTCCTGGAGACCGACACCGAGATCCCCTGGGGCCAGGGGCGGCTCTGTTACGGCTCCGTCGAGGTCACCAACCAGGTCGTCTCCTTCCTCCGCCGGAAGCTGATCACCGGGGAGGTCCTGGGCGAGACGAAGCTCGACCTGCCGCCCCGCACCCTGCGCACCCGCGCCGTGTGGTGGACGGTCACCGAGGACCAGCTCGACGCGGCCCGCGTCAACCCGGAGATCCTCGGCGGCGCACTTCACGCCGCCGAGCACGCGTCGATCGGCCTGCTGCCGCTCTTCGCCACCTGCGACCGCTGGGACATCGGCGGCGTGTCCGTACCGCTGCACCCCGACACCCTGCTGCCGACCGTCTTCGTCTACGACGGCCACCCAGGAGGAGCCGGATTCGCCGAGCGGGCCTTCCACACCGCCCGTACGTGGCTGACGGCGACCCGGGAGGCCATCGCGTCCTGCGAGTGCGAGGCGGGCTGCCCCTCCTGCATCCAGTCCCCCAAGTGCGGCAACGGCAACGAGCCCCTGCACAAACGCGGAGCCGTACGCCTGCTCACCGAACTCCTCAGGACCGCACCCCCGGAACCGAACGGACCGGTATAGCCCGGCTATCGGCCGGAGATCCGGCCCCAACATCGACAGGAGGGCCGGCCCGGGCCCTGACAGCGGGCAGGTAGGGCCCGAATCCCGAGCGGGCGGTCACATCAGCGATCTCCCCGTGCACCCCGCAGCGAACGAGCACGGCCCCCTGCGCCTGGGCCACTCGCCGGGCCGCCCCACACGCGGCCACCGTCCCTTCCAGCGCCCGGTCCGCGGCCGCGAGGGCCGCCAGATCCGCGGCCCCACCCGCCCGGTGACGGGCAGCCACGGCCTGTCCCAGCGCGAGCACCACGGCGAACACCGTGCAGAGACCGGCCGCGGTGACAGCCACCCACACCGTCGCCACACCCCGGTCCGCGCCAAGACCCGCACGCTGGTTCGCGACCCGGCGTGCAATCCGCGCCCCGAGCCGGGCCCCGAGCCGGGCTGCGATCCGGGCCCCGAGCCAGGCTGCGATCCGATCCATTCGCCGGCCGGCTTCCCGGTCCGCGCCACGTCCCATCCTCCGGCCCATACCTCTGTCCTCGCCCTCGCCCTCGTCCTCGTCCCCGCCCCGATCCGACCCGACCCGACCGCCGGAACCTGCCCCACCGACAACACCCGCCCAGTCCCCGGCCCCGGGTCTCCCTTTCCCTCGCCCTCATGGCCCGGAGCCCCCGACCGTGTCCTCCGCCAGGGCGGCCGCCTCGGCGCTCAACGTCAGGGCCAGCACGCCCGGCCCCGGGGTCGGGGCCTCCACCCGGACGCGCCACAGGTCTCCTGCCCGCCCCACCTCGACCCGGGCACCGCGGGGTGCCGCGTCACGGACGGCTTCCCGTACCGCCGCCTCCGGCTCCGAACGGGCCGCCGCCCGTGCCCCCGCCCGCGCCGCGTCCACACATCGGATCTGGTCCGAGGCCGCCAGCAACGCCCACAGCAGCGCCATGGTGAAGGTCACCAGCACCGGGATCACCACCGCCGCCTCCGCGGTCACAGCGCCCCGGTCGCCGCGCCCGTCGCCACGCATGGCCGGGCGCCCGTGCGGCCCCCGCTGCCGCCCCCGGGGAAGGCCGCGGACCGATGCCACGGGCCCCTTCCCCGGGCAGGGCCCCGGCGGGGTCTCAGAATTTCGCATCGAGCGCGTCCTCGACCAGCGACTGCAGCGCCGACAGCACCGGCCCGCTGTTCACCACCTTGTAGAGCACCGCCGCGAAGGCGCACGCGGCGATGGTTCCCACCGCGTACTCGGACGTGGTCATCCCTCGGTCGGACCGGCCGAGCCGCCCCGCCCACCGTGCGGCCCACTTCACCCTCCGGTCCGGCACACCTGCGGACAGCCGGCCTCCGCGCAGAACGTCGACGGCCCGGCCCCAGAACTTCGTTTCCATTTCATCCCCCGATGAGCATCGATGACGAGCGGGCGCCCTGAATGGAACACCCGTGAGTGACAGCGAAAATGAATGACCGCCAGGTCGCCGACGGCCGCGAAAGCCCGGCAGGCTCACCAGCCCGGCAGGCCCACCGGCCCGCGCAGCCTCACCAGCCCGGACGGCCGGTCGCGAGCAGGTCGCCGGCCAGGCCGATGATCACCGGCGCCACCCCGACCGCCAGGAAGGCGGGGAGGAAGCAGAGGCCGACCGGCGCCGTGATCAGCACCCCGGCCCGTTGCGCCCGCGCCACCGCCGCGGCGGCTCGCTCGGCGCGCATCGACTCGGCCAGCCTGGCAACCGGCTCCGCGGCCGGAGCCCCCGTCGAACCCGCCCGGTGCAGACAGCGGGCCAGCGGGCCGGCGCCCGGTATCTCCCCGAACCGACCCCAAGCCTCGGCCGGTTCGCCGCCGAGGCGGATCTCGGCGGCCGTGCGGGCAAGCCGGTCACCGACCGGGCCGCCGATGGATTCGCCCACCTCCGCGGCCGCCTCCCGGGGACCTGCCCCGACCGCGATACAGGCCGCCAGCAGATCCGCGGCCAACGGAAGCTGCCCGGCGATCACGGCCCGCTCCGGATGGGTACCGCCGGGACGAGCGCATGGCCGGGTTCGCCGCCACCGCCACAGCCCGTACGCCGCGGCCGAACCGACCGCGCAGCCCATCGCGCCGCCGACCAGAATCCATCCGGCCAGCCAAGCCCCGGCCGGGGCCGCCCACCGCCGGGCGGACTCGGAGAGACCCGAACCACCGCTCGCCCGGAACGGTGCGACCAGCCGGCTCCACCTGCCGGGCCGTGCCGCAATGACCGTCCCCAGCAGCAGTGCCCCCCGCCCACGCACCGCCCGCTTCCGAAATCCGGCGGCGATCACGGCTGCCAGCTGAGCCGCCACGCCCAGCACCGCCGCCGACATCCCCAGGCTGTGGAGAACTTCTCCGTCCGCCACGTTCACGCCGCCTCCCCTCCGCGCACGATCCGGCAGGCCCAGTACAGCCCGGCCGCCTCCAGGAGCACCCCCACAGCCAGGCAGGCCAGGCCGCCCGGGGTGTGCAGCAGTACACGCAGGGGTTCGGCCCCGAGTGCCGCTCCCAGCCCCAGACCCGCAAGCGGGAGCAGGGCCAGGACCACGACCGTCGACCACGCGCCCGCCAGTTGAGCGCGTAGCTCCTCCCGTCTGCGCCGGTCCTCCCGCAGCGCCGCCTCCAGGCGCTCCAGCCCGGTCGCCAGCCCGGCCCCGCCGTCCACGGCCACGCGCCAGCACGCGGCCATTCCGGACAGGCCCCCCAGCCCCGGGCCCTCCGCCGCCTGCCGCAGCGCCGCCGGCACATCACCGCCGAACCGCGCCGCCGCCAGCACCGCGGCCTCCGCCTCCCCCAGCCGGCCGCCTGAAGTGGGCGTAGCCCCTGAGCCGGCCTCCGCCGGACCTTCGCGGAGCGCGACCAACAACGCCTGGCCCGGCTCGCGGCCGGCCCGCAGCTCCCCGACCACGGCTCCGCACAACGCCGCCACCGCGGTCGCGGCCCGCTCCGCCTGACGCGCTCCTGCCCGCCTCCGCAACCACCGTCGCACCAACGGGACCGCCACGGCCCCCGCGACCAGCGGCAGCACCGAACCCCCCAGCACCGCAAGCAGCCCCGCGACCGGAACGCACCACCACTCCCGACGCCCCCGTGCGGACTCCCTCACACGCCCCAGGACCTTGAGCAGGTGCGGCCGCCATCGGCTCCATGGCCGACCCGGCTCGGCGGGAGCATCCACGAACAACACCCGCGCCCGCCGAACGCCCGTGTCCCGCACCATCGCGAGCCACACCGCTGAACCCGCGCAGAGAGCCACCGCATGGGCCGCGTAAGCGGACGTTGCCCCCGTCACAGCGCACCTCCGATCAGCGACCGCAGACGTTCCCATCCGCGCTCCGGAACGAATCCGCCGACGCCCCAGCTCAGGGCCGGAACCGTGAGGACCAGCCCCGCCGCGTCCCGCTCCAGGACGTGCACCTCGGCGACTCGCCGTTGCCCCGCGCGGTCCCGCACGAGATGCACGACCACAGAGAGCGCGGCCGCCAACTGGCTGTGCAGTGCCACCCGGTCGAGGCCGGCCGCGGTGCCCAGAGCCTCCAGTCGGGCCGGAACATGCTCGGCGGCATTGGCGTGGACAGTGCCGCACCCCCCTTCGTGTCCAGTGTTCAGCGCGGCCAGCAACTGGGTGACCTCAGCTCCTCGCACCTCTCCGACCACCAGCCGGTCGGGCCGCATGCGCAGTGCCTGCCGCACCAGATCCCGCAACGTCACCCGGCCCGCCCCCTCCTGATTGGCCGGACGGGACTCCAGGCGGACCACATGCGGATGGTCCGGCCGCAGCTCGGCGGAGTCCTCGGCGAGCACGATCCGCTCGTTCGGGCCGACCGCGCCCAGCAGACTGGCGAGGAGCGTCGTCTTGCCCGCCCCGGTGCCGCCGCTGATCACATAGGAGATCCGCGCTTCCACGAGCGCCCGCAGGATCCGGTCTCCGCCCGGCGGCACCGTGCCCGCGTCCACCAACTCCGCCAACGAGAAGGCCCGTGGCCGCACCACGCGCAGAGAGAGGCAGGTCGAGCCGACGGACACCGGGGGCAGCACGGCGTGCATCCGTGTGCCGTCGGGCAGTCGTGCGTCCACCCACGGACGTGCGTCGTCCAGCCTCCTGCCCGCCACCGCGGCGAGACGCTGGGCCAGCCTCCGCACCGCCGCCGCGTCAGGGAAGGTGACGCCCGTCAGCTGGAGCCCACCACCCCGGTCCACCCACACCCGGTCCGGCGCGGAGACCAGCACATCGGTCACCTCCGAATCCGCGAGCAACGGCTCCAGCACTCCCGTGCCGACGAGTTCGCCGCGTAACTCTGCCGCCGCCCCGAGCACCTCGGCATCCCCCAGCAACCGCCCCTGGGCACGTAGAGCAGCAGCCACTCCGGCCGGGGTGGGAGCGGCACCGCTACGTGCCAGCCGCTGGCGTACGGCATCGAGCAGTTCGTCCGTCATGCCGTCCCTCCCCCGGGCAGGCCGGTCACGGAGCTTGCGTCACCGGCCGCCGCTACCCGCTCCCAGAAGGCCGAACAGAACCGGGCCAGCGGGCCCCGGGCACTGCCCCCGGGCGGAGTGCCGTCGTCCTGGGAGACCAGAAGGTCTGATTCCAAAGGGAGTTCGCCGACGAGCGGGAGGCCGATGGCCTGGGCGACCCATCGCCCGTCCAGCCCTGACGCATACGGCCCCCGGGGCACCACCCGCAGGTCGTCCAGCACCATTCCGGCCGTGGCCGCGACGCGCCTGGCCGCTGCTACCGCGCGCAGTTCGCCCGGCACCACGAGCAGGCCGAGATCGAGTTGGGCCAGTGCTTCGGCGACTGACTCGTCGACCCGGCGTGGAAGGTCCACGACCACCACCCCGCCGAGTCGTCGCGCGGCGGCCAGCACCGCACGCATCGCCTGCGGCGGGATCACCACCTCGTCGTCCCGACCCCAGCTCAGCACCCGCAACCCGTGGAGCGCGGGCAGCGAGTCCTCAAGGGCTCCGCCCCCGAGACGGCCCTTCGACTGCGCGAAATCCGGCCACCGCATGCCTTCGGCCCGTTCACCGCCGAGCAGGACATCGATCCCGCCCCCCAACGGGTCGGCATCGATCAGCATCGTCCGCCTACCGGCCCTCGCCGCACTCACGGCAAGGGCGCAGGCCAGCGTCGATGCGCCGGAGCCGCCCCGGCCGCCCATCACACCGACGGTGAAAGCGGGCCGCCCCACGCCTTCGGCGGCGTTGGCGATCTGATCGACGAGCCAGGCCTCGGAATCGGGCAGCCGCAGCACATATTCGGCCCCGATCTCCACCGCCCGCCGCCACACGTCCGGGTCGTCCTGGTCCCGACCCACCAGCATCACCCCGTTCCTGCGGCCGGCGCCGCGGCAACGCGCGGCGGCGTCATCCCCCACCAGCACCATCGGAGCCCGCTCCCAGCCGCCCCGGTGCCCGGGCGGCCCGTGATGGACTTCCGGCTCGGCTCCGGCCGCCGCGCACAGCCGCAGCAGGTCGTCGAGCAGTTCCACGTCCTCCGTCACGATCAGCGGGCCTCCGCGCCGCCTCCCGTCGACCGCCGCTCCTTCTGCGATGGATCCAGCCACGATCTCCGCCCCCTTCTCACTGCCCCTTCAGTGCGGTTCGCGGTGTTCTCGGAGCGTTCCGAGATGCGCGATTCCGGCACCCGCGGACTTCGCGGGTGGAATCAACGTGCAGCGCCTCGGAAAATCATGTGGATCTTGATGAAAAACTGTGGACAACTTCAAGGCTGTGAATAACTTCGTAACTCGATCCAGCGACTTCCGGAGCGCAGCACTCTGGCTACACACTGTGACGAGGCGAGTCGCGCGACACCCGGCTCGCATCATCAGGCCGATGGGCGGCCAGACGGGAGGCTCAGGTGGTTCCCACCCCTAAAACGCGTCCGGACATGCGACGACCCCCGCCGGGGGGGAGAGCGGGGGTCGTCCCCACGGCCGACTCGGGGGGGGAGGAGTCGGACCGGGTTAGCACGGTCGCGAACGATCCGTGACTTCCATGGTGTACCCGAGGGCCTTCTCAGGCAAACCCACGCGCCGGAGTTTACGCCGAATGGTGGGCCCCTATGCTCAGCGTTGTGGAAAACTGCTTCTCGCCGCGCACAGCAGCCTTCTTTGACCTGGACAAGACGGTCATTGCGAAGTCTTCGACGCTGACCTTCAGCAAGTCCTTCTACCAAGGCGGACTGATCAACCGCCGCGCTGTACTGCGCACTGCGTACGCACAGTTTGTGTTCCTCGCCGGGGGCGCAGATCACGACCAGATGGAGCGGATGCGCGAATACCTCTCCGCCCTCTGCAAGGGGTGGAACGTCCAGCAGGTCAAGGAGATCGTCGCCGAGACCCTGCACGACCTGATCGACCCGATCATCTACGACGAGGCCGCCACCCTCATCGAAGAGCACCACACGGCGGGGCGCGATGTGGTCATCGTTTCGACCTCGGGTGCCGAAGTCGTCGAGCCCATCGGCGAATTGCTCGGCGCCGACCGTGTCGTGGCCACGCGCATGGTCGTCGGTGACGACGGGTGCTTCACTGGCGAGGTCGAGTACTACGCCTACGGGCCGACCAAGGCCGAGGCCGTCAAGGCGCTCGCGGTCTCGGAGGGGTACGACCTTTCGCGCTGCTACGCCTACAGCGACTCGGCGACCGATGTACCGATGCTGGAGTCGGTCGGCCACCCGCACGCGGTCAACCCCGACCGCGCGCTGCGCCGCGAAGCGACCCTTCGCGAGTGGCCGATTCTCGTCTTCAACCGCCCGGTCCGACTCAAGCAGCGGCTGCCCGCCTTCTCGATGCCTCCCCGCCCCGCTCTCGTGGCGGCGGCCGCGGTCGGCGCGGCGGCCGTCACCGCCGGGCTGGTCTGGTACGCCAGTCGTCGGCGTACCGCCGGCGCCGCCCTGCCCGGGTGAGACGGGGCGAGGCGCAGCGAGGTGAGCAGGGGCGCTCACCGGAGTGCCGCCTCGCCCGATTCGCCCTTGATTGAACCTAAAAGTAAAGAAGCGGGGCCAGGGGTATCCCTTCCCCTGGTCCTGGAGTACAAAGGATTTAACGGCCCGCGAGACCAAGGACATCCGCGAGGATGACCTGTAACGCAGAACGGCCCCACGGACCGCGCACGAAAGCCGAGCACCCACGCGACGTCGACCCGTCGATTACGGGCCAGCCGCACCAGGTGACGGGCAAAGTACCCGACCTGATGGGCAAACTACGAGGACGCTTGGTAACTGGGCGGACGTGCCAGCGGCGGTACCGCACATCGGTGCCGCCGCAACCCTTGCCCCGGGCCATCACCCCACGGCCGCCCGGAAGTCGACCTCTTCACCCGGCGGCGCCCTTCGCGCCCTCCGCGCCATTCGCACCCTCCGACGCCTGCCGCATCGAGCCCTTGGGCCACTTCCGCCCCGAGGCACGTCGAACGTCGAGGCCGCGTCGACCTCGACGCCGCGCCGGCCCCGAGCCGACATCGGCCCCGGGTCGGCATCGGGCACCCGGGCAGCGGCAGGGCACCTCAGGCGGCACCGCGCTGAAGCGCCTCGCACACCGCGGTCGACTCGCGCACACCCAGCTCGACGGAGCGCCCGCAGTGGGTGATCCAGGCGGCCATGCCCTCCGGGGTTCCGGCCGTGTAGCCCTCGAACGCCGCGACATAGGCCGCCCGGCCCTGCTCCGCGTGTCCCACCTCGGCCGGGCAGATCGACTTCGGGTCAAGCCCGCTGCCGATCAGCACGATGCGCTCGGCGGTCCGGGCCACCAGACCGTTGTGCGAACCGAACGGGCGCAACGCCAAAAGCTCGCCGTGCACCACGGCGGCCGTGACCAGCGCGGGGGCGGTGCCGCCCGCAATGATCAGCCGCGAGAGCCCTTCGAGCCGTCCGGCGACCTCCTCGGCCCCCGGAATCGGTGCCTCGATCAGCGACTCGTCGACGGATTCACCCGCCAGCCGAGGGCGCCCCACCGCGTCGTCGGGAGTCGCCCCGCCGGCCGCCACCAGATGCAAGCGAGCCAGCACCCGCAGGGGTGACTGTCGCCAGATGGAAAGGAGTTGCCCAGCTTCCGCGGTAAGCCTCAGCGCGGCGCCGACCATGCGCGCCTCGTCCTCGCCGCTGAAGTCGGTACGCCGACGCACCTCCTCGAGGTTCCAGTCGGCACCGGCCAGCGCGGCCGAACCACGAGAACCCCGCAGTGCGGCTTCGGCCGTGACCTCATTGCTGCGGCGCCGCATGACGCGATGACCGTAGACCCGGTCGACGGCCTTGCGCACGGAGTCCACGGCATCGGGAACGCCGGGCAGGGAACTGAGCGCGGCGAGCGGGTCAGAGGCAGTCGTACTCATAAGTAGCGAGGCTACGCGCCCACCACACCCGCACCACCCCCAAGTGGCCTTCTTCACGAACAGTGACAGCACACCGCGACGGACCCGCTACCCTAGGTGAACATGAAGATCGCTTTCGTCGGGAAGGGCGGCAGCGGAAAAACCACGCTGTCCTCGCTCTTCATCCGCCACCTCGCCGCCAACGAAGCCCACGTCATCGCCGTGGACGCCGATATCAACCAGCACCTGGGGGCCGCTCTCGGCCTGGACGAGGCAGAGGCCGCCGCGCTGCCCGCCATGGGGGCGCACCTCCCCCTCATCAAGGACTACCTGCGGGGCGCCAATCCCCGTATCGCTTCCGCCGAGACGATGATCAAAACGACTCCGCCCGGCGAGGGCTCCCGGCTGCTGCGGGTCCGCGAGGACAACCCGATCTTCGCGGCCTGCGCGCGCACGGTTCGGCTGGACGACGGGGACGTCCGGCTGATGGCGACGGGGCCTTTCACGGAGTCCGATCTCGGAGTGGCCTGCTACCACTCCAAGGTCGGGGCCGTGGAGCTCTGCCTCAACCACCTGGTCGACGGCCCCGACGAGTACGTCGTGGTCGATATGACGGCGGGCTCGGACTCGTTCGCCTCGGGCATGTTCACGCGCTTCGACATGACGTTCCTGGTTGCGGAGCCGACCCGTAAGGGGGTGTCCGTCTATCGCCAGTACAAGGAGTACGCACGCGACTTCGGCGTCGCCCTGAAGGTCGTCGGGAACAAGGTGCAGGGCCCGGACGACCTGGAGTTCCTGCGTGCGGAGGTCGGCGACGACTTGCTGATCGGGGTCGGCCACTCCGACTGGGTACGGTCGGTGGAGAAGGGGCGGCCGTCCAGGTTCGAGCTGCTGGAGGCCGACAATCGGATGACCCTGCAGACGCTGCAGGACGCCGCCGAGGACTCGTACGGGACGCGTGACTGGGAGCGCTACACGCGCCAGATGGTGCACTTCCACCTGAAGAACGCCGAGAGCTGGGGCAACAAGAAGACCGGCGCCGACCTGGCCGCTCAGGTCGACCCCGCCTTCGTGCTCGACGAACGCCACGCAGGAGCGGGCGTGACCGCACCCGCCTGACTCATCGCACGGGCCCCCTCGTCGGCCACCTTTCGGTGGCCGACGAGGGGGCGAACGATGCGGCACGCGCGATCGGCCGATGTTTCGGCGGGCGTTCCCTCGGTGCTTCAGCCAGTCGCTCCGGCGGGAGCCGAACCCGCGTCACCCTGGCCCGAGGCATCGCCCGGGGCCTCATCCGGAGCCTGGCCCGGGACCTCTCCGACATCCCCGCCCGGAGCCTGGCCCGGGACCTCTCCGACATCCCCGCCCGGGGCCTGGCCCGGGGCCTCTCCGGCGTCCTCCGCCGGGGCCTGATCCTTACCCTCGCCCCGGTCCTCGCCCTCGCCCTGGTCCTTGCCCTGGTCCTTGCCTTGGTCCTTGTCCTTGCCCTTGCCCTTGTCCGCGGGCTGCGCGGCGGCCTGCTGGGTGCCGAGGTAGGACGACCAGCCCGTCTTGGGCGCCTCGCCGACGTCGAGCGTGGTGAGCTTGGCCAGCGTCTTCGGGGCCTGTGCGTCCAGCCAGTCGGCGAGCTGACGGAACGACACGCAGCGCACGCCCTCCTTGGTGCACACCTGCGCGATGGTCTCCTCGATGGCGCGCATGTAGGTGCCGCCGTTCCAGGACTCGAAGTGGTTGCCGATGATCAGGGGCGCCCGGTTGCCGTTGTACGAGCGGTCGAAGGCCTGAAGCAGCCCGTCCCGCATCTGGTCGCCCCAGTACTCGTGCTGGGAGGGGTCTCCCTGGGTGGCCGTACCGGACTGGTTGACCATGAAGTTGTAGTCCATCGAGAGGGTCTCGAAGGCTCGGCCCGGCATCGGAACGAGCTGGAGCGGAATGTCCCAGACCCCGTCCTTCTTCTGGGGCCAGACTTGGTTGCCGACGCCGCTGGAGTCGTAGCGGAAGCCCATGGTCCGGGCGGCGGCGACCATGTTCTTCTGGCCTTCGAGGCAGGGGGTGCGGGCGCCGACCAGTTCCTTGTCGTAGTCGAAGGGGAGCGGGGCCTCGTCCTTCAGCTCCGGAGCGTTGGTCTTCCAACTCTTGACGAAAGCTTTCGCCTGGCTGATCTCGCTCTTCCACTCATCGACGGACCAGGTCCCGACGCCGCCGTCCTTGCCACAGAAGTGGCCGTTGAAGTGGGTGCCGATCTCGTTGCCTTCCAGCCACGCGGCACGCACCTCGTTGAGGGTGTCGCGGATGCCCTCGGTGTCGTTGAAGCCGATGTCGGAACGGCCCGGTGCGTGCTGGGGCGGGTTGTAGAGATCCTTCTTCTCCTCCGGCAGCAGGTACACGCCACTGAGGAAGTACGTCATCTTGGCGTTGTACTTTTTGGCCACGCCGCGGAAGTGTGAGAAGAGCTTCTGGCTGTCCTCTCCGGCACCGTCCCAGGAGAACACCACGAACTGGGGAGGCTTCTCGCCGGGCGCCAGGCGTTCGGCGGCCGGCATCTTCGGCTGGACTCCGGTGAAGGCGGTGGACCCGTCCCCGATGAGCTTGACGGCGTTCTTCGGGGCGGCGGCCGCGGGGTTCTCCTTGGCGCCGTGGGCGCCCTTCTCCGTGTCGGCTCCGGCGCCCCCTGACGCGGACCCCCCGGATCCGGCTCCGGAACAGCCCGCGAGCACGGCGACCAAGGCCGTGGACATGACGCCCAAGGTGATCCTCTTCGTGGCGTCCATCATCCGCCCACCCTCTTCCTTGCAGGTTATTTGCGTTGAAGTGCCGACACGGCGCGGCCAAATTCGCACACGGTTCCGCACAGCAAGGGCGACATACCGAATGAAAAGCTGCCTATTCACTGATAAGAGTTATCAACTAGCCCGAACGCCTCCGGCCTGAACCGGGCGAGCCCCGGCCCCGTGCAATCAGGTGACCCCGTTCCGCGTCGCACCCCGCCACACCCGCCACACCCCGCGAAGCGGGATCATGGCTCCATACACGAAGACACAGGTCTAAACCAATTCCCGGCAGGCCCTTGTCACCTGGCCCCGCGCCTGATGAGCTATGCCCCGGGACACAACGGACACCCTGGGACTGGGAGAAGTCGTGAGCAACGAGAGCCTGGCCAACCTGCTTCGGGAAGAGCGGAAATTCGCTCCGCCTGCTGAGCTGGCCGCCAACGCCAACGTCACCGCAGAGGCGTACGAGCAGGCCGAGGCGGACCGGCTGGGCTTCTGGGCCGAGCAGGCCCGCCGCCTGACGTGGGCCACCGAGCCGACCGAGACCCTCGACTGGAGCAACCCGCCCTTCGCGAAGTGGTTCGCGGACGGCAAGCTGAACGTCGCGTACAACTGCGTGGACCGCCACGTCGAGGCGGGCAACGGCGACCGGGTCGCCATCCACTTCGAGGGCGAGCCGGGCGACAGCCGGGCCATCACCTACGCGGAGCTGAAGGACGAGGTCTCCCGCGCCGCCAACGCGCTGACCGAACTGGGCGTCGGCAAGGGCGACCGGGTCGCCGTCTACCTGCCGATGATCCCCGAGGCCGCGATCGCGATGCTGGCCTGTGCCCGTATCGGCGCCGCGCACTCCGTGGTCTTCGGCGGCTTCTCGGCCGACGCCATCGCCGCCCGTATCAAGGACGCGGACGCCAAGGTCGTCATCACGGCCGACGGCGGCTACCGCCGCGGCAAGCCGTCCGCGCTCAAGCCCGCGGTCGACGACGCCGTCTCGCGGTTCGAGAACGTCGAGCACGTCCTCGTCGTCCGCCGCACGGGCCAGGACACCGCGTGGACCGAGGGCCGCGACGTCTGGTGGCACGAGATCACCGCCCGGCAGTCCGCCGAGCACACCCCCGAGGCCTTCGAGGCGGAGCAGCCGCTCTTCATCCTCTACACCTCGGGCACCACGGGTAAGCCGAAGGGCATCCTGCACACCTCCGGCGGCTACCTCACCCAGGCGTCGTACACGCACAGCGCGGTCTTCGACCTGAAGCCGGAGTCCGACGTCTACTGGTGCACCGCCGACATCGGCTGGGTGACCGGGCACTCGTACATCGTCTACGGCCCGCTGGCCAACGGCGCGACGCAGGTCATGTACGAGGGCACCCCGGACACCCCGCACCAGGGCCGGTTCTGGGAGATCGTGCAGAAGTACGGCGTCACGATCCTCTACACCGCCCCCACGGCGATCCGTACGTTCATGAAGTGGGGCGACGACATCCCCGCGAAGTTCGACCTGAGCAGCCTCCGCGTCCTGGGTTCGGTCGGTGAGCCGATCAACCCCGAGGCGTGGATGTGGTACCGGAAGAACATCGGCGCCGACAAGTGCCCCATCGTGGACACCTGGTGGCAGACCGAGACCGGCGCGATGATGATCTCGCCGCTGCCCGGTGTGACGGAGACGAAGCCGGGAAGCGCCCAGCGCGCGCTGCCGGGCATCGCCGCCACCGTCGTGGACGACGACGCCAACGAGGTGCCGGACGGCGGGGGCGGCTACCTCGTCCTCACCGAGCCGTGGCCCTCCATGCTCCGCACCATCTGGGGTGACGACCAGCGGTTCATCGACACCTACTGGTCGCGCTTCGAGGGCAAGTACTTCGCGGGCGACGGTGCGAAGAAGGACGAGGACGGCGACATCTGGCTGCTCGGCCGGGTCGACGACGTCATGCTCGTCTCCGGGCACAACATCTCCACCACCGAGGTCGAGTCCGCCCTCGTCTCCCACCCGTCGGTCGCCGAGGCCGCCGTGGTCGGCGCCGCGGACGAGACGACCGGCCAGGCCATCGTGGCGTTCGTGATCCTGCGCTCCACCGCCACCGCCTCCGACGAACTGGTCGCCGACCTGCGCAACCACGTCGGCACGACCCTCGGCCCGATCGCCAAGCCCAAGCGGGTCCTCCCGGTCGCCGAACTGCCCAAGACCCGCTCCGGCAAGATCATGCGCCGCCTCCTCCGCGACGTCGCCGAGAACCGCGAGCTGGGCGACGTCACCACGCTGACCGACTCCTCCGTGATGGACCTGATCACCACCCAGCTGCCGTCCTCCTCGTCCGAGGACTAGGGGTAGGAGTAGGGGTAGGGGTAGGGGTAGGAGTAGGGGTAGGAGTAGGACCGACAGCACCACGGATCGGCCGACAGCACAGAACAGCCACATGAGTACGGAGTACGGCTCCGATGGGCATCCGGCAACGCGCCGGGTGCCCATCGGGCATTTAGCCTGAAGATCACCCATTACGGTCCCGCTCTTTACGCCCCCGGTAGAGTGGGCGCTTCACCCACAACTGCAGAGAACATCTCCACAGGGGCGCCGGGAAGTCTGGTCGGCATGTCCATCAGTCATGCCCTCATGCCGCCCTGACCTGGAGGTCCTCTCGTGGCACCGCCCAACCCGCCCACCCCCGCGCCCCCGGCGCCGCCCCGGCGCCCGCTGCTCGGCAGGCTCTCGCTCCCCGAGCGGAACTACGTGGCGGAGGCCCTCCGTACCGAGACGGTCGGCGGTGTGCTGCTGCTGGTGGCCGCGGTGGCCGCGCTCGTCTGGGCGAACACCTTCGGCGGCTCGTACGAAGCGGTCAGCGGCTTCCACTTCGGCGTCGGCAGCCTCGGCCTGGACCTCTCCGTGGCGCACTGGGCGGCGGACGGACTGCTCGCCGTCTTCTTCTTCGTCGCCGGCGTCGAGCTCAAGCGCGAACTGGTCGCGGGCGAACTCCGCGATCCGAAGGCCGCGGCCCTCCCGGTGGTGGCGGCCCTGTGCGGCATGGCGGTGCCCGCCCTCGTCTACTTCCTCACCACGGTCGTCGGCGGCGGCTCGACGGACGGCTGGGCGGTCCCCACCGCCACCGACATCGCCTTCGCCCTCGCCGTCCTCGCGGTCATCGGCACCTCGCTGCCGTCCGCGCTTCGGGCCTTCCTGCTCACCCTGGCCGTCGTCGACGACCTCTTCGCGATCCTGATCATCGCGGTGTTCTTCACCTCGGACCTGAACTTCCTGGCGCTCGGCGGGGCCGTCCTCGGACTGGTCGTCTTCCACCTCCTCCTCCGCTTCGACGTCCGGGGCTGGTACGTCTACATTCCGCTCGCCCTGGTCATCTGGGGCCTGATGTACAACAGCGGCATCCACGCCACCATCGCCGGTGTCGCGATGGGCCTGATGCTGCGCTGCACCCGTCGCGAGGGCGAGAAGCACTCCCCCGGCGAGCACATCGAACACCTGGTCCGCCCGCTGTCCGCCGGGATCGCCGTCCCGCTGTTCGCCCTGTTCTCGGCCGGGGTCGCGCTGAACGGCGAGGCGCTGGCCGGCGTCTTCACCCGGCCCGAAACGCTCGGCGTCGTCCTCGGCCTCGTCGTCGGCAAGACCGTCGGCATCTTCGGCGGCACCTACCTCGCCGCCCGCTTCACCAGGGCGGAGCTGAACAAGGACCTGGCCTGGGCCGATGTCTTCGCGGTCGCCTCGCTCGCCGGCATCGGGTTCACCGTCTCCCTGCTCATCGGTGAGCTCGCCTTCGAGGGCGACCCGGAGATGGTCAACGAGATCAAGGCCGCCGTCCTGCTCGGCTCACTGACCGCGGCCCTGCTCGCCTGCGTGCTGCTCAAGCTCCGGGTACGCAAGTACCGGGCGCTGATCGCGGCCGAGGAGCTGGACGAGGACGAATCCGGGGTACCCGACGTCTACGAGCAGGATGATCCGGAATATCACCTGCGGATGGCCGCCATCCACGAGCGGAAGGCGGCGGAACACCGCCGTCTCGCCGAAGAGCGGGCGGGGGCAGCGCGCAACAAGCCGAACAGTCCGGCATGATCTGACATCGGATGTGTCGAAGACGGAGAGGGAGTCAGGGATGAGCGACCCCGGCAACTACGCGGGCAGTGCGGACCGCAGCATCGGGCAGCTGGTCGCCTCGGCGACGGCCGAGATGTCCGCGCTGGTGCACGACGAGATCGCCCTGGCCAAGGCGGAGGTGCGGCAGGACGTCAAGCGCGGGGCGATCGGCAGCGCGGCGTTCATCGCCGCGGGCGTGCTGCTGCTGTTCACGATGCCGATGCTGAGCTTCGCGGCCGCGTACGGGATCCACAACCTCGGCCTGGGCCTGGCGTGGTCCTTCCTGATCGTGGCGGGCGCCTTCATCCTCCTGGCCGCCCTGATCGGATTCATCGGTCTGCGGAAGTTCAAGAAGATCAAGCCGCCGGAGAAGTCCATCGCCTCCGCCAAGCAGACCGCGGCCGTCCTGCAGAAGGCCAAGCCGCACCCGCGCCCGTCGATCGCGGCCGACGCGATCATCGAGCGCTCCGGCAGCACCCTGTCGAGGAAGAGCATCGAGAGCGGCTCCGGGAAGGACGCCGGCAAGGACTCCGGTAAGGGCAAGGCCGACGCTGTGGCACGCTCGTCCACATGACGGTTCCCGATTCCAGCGCATTCGGCCCGACGGGTCCGGTGGCCCCGGAGGTTCCGGCCGCCCCGGCCGCTCCGGCCACGAGCCCCGCGGGCCGGGCCGCCGCCGGGGGCCCGGTGCGCCTCGACGGCCCCTGGACCCACCGCGACGTGGCGGCCAACGGTGCGCGGTTCCACATCGCGGAGATGGGCGAGGGGCCGCTGGTGCTCCTGCTGCACGGCTTCCCGCAGTTCTGGTGGACCTGGCGCCACCAGCTGACCGCGCTCGCCGACGCGGGGTTCCGGGCGGTCGCGATGGACCTGCGCGGGGTGGGCGGCAGCGACCGCACACCGCGCGGCTACGACCCCGCCAACCTGGCCCTCGATGTCACCGGGGTGATCCGCTCCCTCGGTGAGCCCGACGCGGCCCTGGTCGGCCACGACCTCGGCGGCTACCTCGCCTGGACGGCCGCCGTGATGCGGCCCAAGCTGGTCCGCCGGCTCGCCGTCTCCTCCATGCCGCACCCGCGCCGCTGGCGCTCGTCGATGCTGTCCGACTTCGCGCAGTCGCGGGCCGGTTCGTACGTCTGGGGCTTCCAGCGCCCGTGGCTGCCGGAGCGTCAGCTCCTCGCGGACGACGCAGCGCTGGTCGGGAGCCTCATCCAGGACTGGGCGGGCCCCCGCACCCCGGAGTTCCCCGACGAGGAGACCATGGACGTCTACCGGCGGGCCATGAGCATCCCCTCCACCGCCCACTGCTCGATCGAGCCGTACCGCTGGATGGTGCGGTCGATGGCGCGCCCGGACGGGATCCAGTTCAACCGACGGATGAAGCGTCCGGTCCGAGTGCCCACGCTGCACCTGCACGGGTCGCTCGATCCGGCGGTCCGCACCCGTAGTTCGGCCGGGTCAGGCCAGTACGTCGAGGCGCCCTACCGGTGGCGACTTTTCGACGGTGTGGGGCACTTCCCGCACGAGGAGGATCCGATCGGCTTCTCCACCGAACTCATCAACTGGCTCAAGGACCCCGAGCCCGACCGGTAGCCGCCTGCCCGCCACGGGCACGCGTGTCCGACGAGCAGCCAATTGCCTGCCGCATAGGCCAATTGGCTGACTCGCGCACGATTACCGACCTTGGGTCACGGGCAGACGTCGGGGTATGGGCTGGACGCACGACTTCACTGACGAAGCACGCAACCGCCGCTCCACCGCGTCAGCCGGTGTGAGCACTCATGAGGGGGGCGGCCCCCGGGGCCGGGTGCACGATGTGCATGACCTTCACCGTTCCCGTCTCGGGATTCCGCGCATCCTCCGCCGTCGGGCCCGCTGGGTCTCGGCACGGCTACGACACCCCCGTAACTGACCCTCACCGGCTCGGCCGGGACGGGCCCCGGGGGTGTCAGGCACCCGTGTCGGACAACCCCTGGACCCTGTCGACCTAGAGGGCGCAGCCCTGGCTGTCGACCTGCTGGTTGGCCTCGCGGCCGATCTCGATGTCCTCGCGGATCTCGTCGGCCGTCAGCGCGTAGCCGGTGTCCGGGTCGTCGAGCGACTTGGCGAACACCACTCCGTACACCTTTCCGTCCGGAGTGAGCAGCGGGCCGCCCGAGTTGCCCTGGCGCACCGTCGCGTAGAGCGAGTACACATCGCGGCGCACCGTGCCCCGGTGGTAGATGTCCGGGCCGTCGGCGTCGATGCGGGCGCGGACGCGGGCCGAGCGCACGTCGTACGCGCCGTTCTCGGGGAAGCCCGCGACGATCGCGCTGTCGCCGGTCTCCGCGTCGTCGTCCGGGCCGGTGAACTGCAGTGGCCTGGCCCGGAGATCGGGGACGTCCAGGACCGCGATGTCGCGCTGCCAGTCGTAGAGGACGACCTTCGCGTCGTACAGCCGGCCTTCGCCGCCGATCTGCACGGTGGGCTCCTCCACGCCGCCGA
Organism: Streptomyces sp. NPDC091287; assembly: GCF_044768525.1. Taxonomy (NCBI): domain Bacteria; kingdom Bacillati; phylum Actinomycetota; class Actinomycetes; order Kitasatosporales; family Streptomycetaceae; genus Streptomyces; species Streptomyces sp. NPDC091287. The sequence goes on along the minus strand of NZ_JBIVUV010000016.1, from coordinate 146,612 downwards.
CCACATGGGCGTTGGTCATCACCCGGCGCTCGGAGAAGACGAAGCCGGTGCCTTCGAGGACCTTGCCGCAGCTCGGGGCCGTGCCCACGACCTTGACGATCGACTTCTTGGCGCGGGCGGCCACCGGGCTGCCCACGAGGGCCGGGTCCGGGGCCTTGACCTCGGTGATCGGCTCGTTGGCGAACGGGCTGAAGACCTGCGGGAAGCCGTTCTGCGCCAGGACGGAGGAGAAGTCCTGGAACCAGTTGGGCGCCTGCTCCGGCATCACCCGGTCGACCCCGAGCAGCACCGAGGAGCTGCGGACCTCCTTGCCGAGGGTCGGCAGCGAGGTGCCCGCCAGCAGCAGGCCGATCATCCAGGCCACCAGGAGCATGGCCACCACATTGACCAGGGCGCCGCCGGTGGCGTCCAGGGCGCGCGCGGGCGACCACGTGATGTACCGGCGGAGTCTGTTGCCCAGGTGCGTGGTGAAGGCCTGGCCGACCGAGGCGCAGACGATCACGATGACGACCGCGCCGATGGCGACGGCGGTGGAGACCTCGGCGTCCTCGGTCAACCGGTCCCAGATGACCGGCAGCAGGTAGACGGCGACGAGACCGCCCCCGAGGAAGCCGATCACCGACAGGATGCCGACGACGAAACCCTGGCGATAGCCGATGACCGCGAACCACACGGCAGCCAGCAGCAGCAGGATGTCCAGCACGTTCACCGTCTGTAGCCTCGCAGTTTCGTCACCTGGCCCGTCGGTGGTGACGGGGTCCGGGCCGGGCCCGGAACAGCGCAGCAGGACAGCCAGCGTGTCATGCGCGCCAGTCGAGCGGCACCTGTCTGGCCCTGTCCCAGGGGCGTTCCCAGCCCGCGTAGTGCACAATCCGGTCGATCACTCCGGCCGTGAAGCCCCAGACCAGAGCCGATTCGACCAGAAATGCCGGGCCGCTGTGCCCGCTCGGGTGGACAGCCGTGGCCCGGTTCGCGGGGTCCGTGAGATCCGCCACGGGGACCGTGAAGACCCGGGCCGTCTCGGCCGGATCGACCACCCCGACCGGACTGGGCGCGCGCCACCAGCCCAGCACGGGTGTCACGACGAAGCTGCTGACCGGGATGTAGAGGCGGGGCAGCACGCCGAAGAGCTGTACGCCCCGGGGGTCGAGCCCGGTCTCCTCCTCGGCCTCGCGCAGAGCCGCCCGCAGGGGCCCGGTGGTGGCCTGGTCGCCGTCCTCGGGATCCAGCGCGCCGCCGGGGAAGGACGGCTGCCCGGCGTGGGAGCGCAGGGTCCCGGAACGCTCCATCAGCAGCAGCTCGGGGCCGCGCTCCCCCTCGCCGAACAGGACCAGGACGGCGGACTGCCGGCCCGCCCCGCTCTCGGGCGGCAGGAAGCGGCTGAGCTGCTGCGGCTGGACGCTGCGCGCGGCGGCGGCGACGGGGTCGAGCCACGCGGGCAGGCCGTCCGTGGTGACGGCGACGGCCGGGTCGGGAGCACGGCCGCCACCGCGGTGCCCCGGCCCCTCGGCGAGGTCGTTCCCGGCGCGCGTCGTGCCGTGTGTGTGCGTGTGCGTGTGCGTCATAGGCACCCCCGTCGATTCACAACGCCTGTCATCGGGCATTTCGTTCCGAGCCGTTCCGTCCTGAGGGGTGAAGGTGCGGGGGGCCGTGCGCGGGGCGTCGCCCTCACCCCGCCCCGAGCGCGGGCGCGGGCTTTCCCGGGTAGTCGGCGGGCGGGCTGAGCCGCTGGCCCGGATAGCCGCCCATCTCGTACTTGAGGAGCTTCCCGGCCTTCTCCGGATCGGTCTCGCCCTCGCCGTACGAAGGACAGAGCGGGGCGATGGGGCAGGCACCGCAGGCGGGCTTGCGGGCGTGGCAGATCCGGCGGCCGTGGAACACCACCCGGTGCGAGAGCATCGTCCACTCGCTCTTGGGGAAGATCCCGGCGACGACCGCCTCGACCTTCACCGGGTCCTCCTCGTCGGTCCACTTCCAGCGCCGCACCAGACGCCCGAAGTGCGTGTCGACGGTGATGCCGGGGACGCCGAAGGCGTTGCCCAGAACCACGTTGGCGGTCTTGCGGCCGACGCCGGGCAGCTTCACCAGGTCCTCCAGGCGCCCAGGGACCTCGCCGCCGAACTCGTCCCGGAGGGCGGTCGAGAGGCCGAGCAGCGACTTGGTCTTGGCCCGGAAGAACCCGGTCGGCCGGATGATCTCCTCCATCTCCTCCGGCACGGCCGCCGCCATGTCCTCGGGGGTGGGGTAGGCGGCGAAGAGCGCGGGGGTGGTCTGGTTGACCCTCAGGTCCGTGGTCTGGGCGGAGAGGACCGTGGCCACGAGGAGCTCGAACGGGTTACGGAAGTCCAGCTCGGGATGGGCGTACGGATAGACCTCGGCGAGCTCGCGGTTGATCCGGCGCGCCCGGCGGACCATCGCGAGGTGCGACTCCGCCTTCGGCGCCTTGCGCGCCGCAGGCGCCTTGACGGCCTTGGCCGTGGCCGCCGTACGCGCCGTGGCCGCCGTACGCGCCGTGGCCGCCGTACGCGCCGTGGCCGCCGTGGTCGTGGCCTCCCTGGTCGTGGCCGCTGCGGTCGTGGCCGCCGTGCGCGCCGTGGCAGCCGTGCCGGTTTTGCCAGGTTTGACGGACTTGCCGGACTTACCGGACTTGCCGGGCGTTGACGATGACGACGATGACACTGCGGACCTCCTGGCCGACTTCCGGAGCGGCTTCCCCGGCTCTCCGGGCGAGCCGTGCGCGTCCGGGAGGGAGCCATTCGCGGCATTCCTCGGGCGCGACCGGGGCTGTTCGCCCACAGCGGAATCGTCGCCCTTCAGCACCCCGTCAGCCCCCTTGGCCTGCGCTCTCCCCGGCGTTCTGGACACCCGGCCAGCCTAGAGCCAGGCACCGACAACCACCGCTGTCACGGCATATCCACCCCCGATCGGCCCCCTGCCGTAGGGGCCGCCACTCCCGTGCGTCAAACTGGTTTGTGATTGATCGCACTGTTTTACCGTCCGGCATGATGGGGACCACGGTTCCCTGAACAGGCCGACAAGGAGAGAACTCGTGGACGACGTTCTGCGGCGCGCCCCGCTTTTCGCGGCGCTCGATGATGAGCAGGCCGCGGAGCTCCGCGCCTCGATGAGTGAGGTGACCCTCGCGCGCGGAGACGCGCTGTTCCACGAGGGCGACCAGGGTGACCGCCTGTACGTGGTCACCGAGGGCAAGGTGAAGCTCCACCGCACCTCGCCCGACGGGCGCGAGAACATGCTGGCCGTGCTCGGCCCCGGCGAGCTGATCGGGGAGCTGTCGCTCTTCGACCCGGGCCCGCGTACGGCGACCGCCTCCGCGCTGACCGAGGTCAAGCTCCTCGGCCTCGGCCACGGCGACCTGCAGCCCTGGCTGAACGCCCGGCCCGAGGTGGCCACCGCGCTGCTGCGCGCGGTCGCCCGGCGGCTGCGCAAGACCAACGACCAGATGTCCGACCTGGTCTTCTCCGACGTGCCGGGCCGTGTCGCCCGCGCCCTCCTGGACCTGTCGCGCCGCTTCGGCGTCCAGTCCGAGGAAGGCATCCACGTCGTGCACGACCTCACCCAGGAGGAGCTGGCCCAGTTGGTCGGCGCCTCCCGCGAGACGGTCAACAAGGCGCTCGCGGACTTCGCGGGCCGCGGCTGGCTGCGCCTGGAGGCCCGTGCGGTCATCCTGCTGGACGTGGAGCGGCTGGCGAAGCGTTCGCGCTGACCCCGATCCCGTACGCGAAGGGCCCCGCCGACCGGGGCATGTACCGGAGTACGCACTCCGGTACGTCCGTCGGCGGGGCCCTTCGCCGCGCGCGGGCCGGATCAGCTCTCGATCAGCCCGTGGTCGGTCAGGTACTCCAGCTGCGCCCGCACCGACAGCTCGGCGGCCGGCCACAGGGAGCGGTCCACATCGGCGTACACCGTCGCCACCACCTCCGACGGCGTACGGTGCCCGGCCTCCACCGCCGTCTCCACCTGGGCGAGCCGATGCGCGCGGTGGGCCAGGTAGAACTCCACCGCCCCCTGCGCGTCCTCCAGCACCGGGCCGTGGCCGGGCAGCACCGTGTGGACGCCGTCGTCGACCGTCAGCGACCGCAGCCGCCTGAGCGAGTCCAGGTAGTCGCCGAGCCGCCCGTCCGGGTGCGCGACCACCGTCGTGCCGCGGCCGAGGATCGTGTCGCCCGTCAGCACCGCCCGGTCGGCGGGCAGATGGAACGAGAGCGAGTCCGCGGTGTGCCCGGGCGTCGGCACGACCCGCAGCTCCAGGCCGCCGGTGGTGATCACGTCGCCCGCCGCGAGGCCCTCGTCGCCCAGCCGCAGCGCGGCGTCCAGGGCCCGCACCTTCGTCCCCGTCAGCTCCGCGAACCGGCCCGCGCCCTCCGCGTGGTCGGGGTGGCCATGGGTGAGCAGCGTGAGGCCCACGCGCCGCCCGGACCACTCCACCGCCTCGATCACGGCCCGCAGGTGTACGTCGTCGAGCGGGCCGGGATCGATGACGACCGCGAGATCGGAGTCGGGCTCGGCCACGATCCAGGTGTTCGTCCCGTCGAGCGTCATCGCGGACGGGTTGGGCGCGAGGATGTTGACCGTGCGGGCGGTCGCGGGGCCGGAGGCCACGGTTCCGCGCGGCTGTCCGGGCAGGGCTGCCGCGTCGCTCACGCTCCACCGCCTGCCGGGCCCGCCGCGGGTACGTGCTTGGTGAACTCGTCGTGCCCCGGCCAGCTCAGCACCAGTTCGCCGCCCTCCAGACGGGCCTGCGCGAGGACCGGGGTCATGTCCTGCCCGTCGGCCGCCCCGAGCGCCTCGGCGGCCGTCCTGTACGGCGCGAGGGCCCGCAGCGTGGTCACGGTGGGCGGCATCATCAGCAGCTCGCCCCGGTCGTAGCGGCGGGCCGCGTCAGCGGGGGCGATCCACACCGTGCGGTCGGCCTCGGTGGAGACGTCCCGGGTGCGCTGCCCCTCGGGGAGCGCGGCGACGAAGAACCAGGTGTCGTACCGGCGCGGTTCGAACTCCGGCGTGATCCAGCGCGCCCAGGCACCCAGCAGGTCCGAGCGCAGCACCAGGCCTCGCCGGTCCAGGAACTCCGCGAAGGACAGCTCCCGGGCGACCAGCGCCTCCCGGTCGGCCTCCCAGTCGTCCCCGGTCGTGTCGCCGGCCACGGTCCCCGCGGTCGGCCCGGCGAGAAGGACGCCCGCCTCCTCGAACGTCTCGCGCACCGCCGCACAGACGACGGCCTGCGCCTCGGTGACCGTCGCCACGCCGAGCCGCGCGGCCCAGTGCTCCAGCGGAGGCCCGGCCCACCCGATCAGCCGGTCGTCGTCACGCGGATCGACCCCGCCACCCGGATAGGCGTACGCGCCCCCGGCGAAGGCCATGGAGGTCCGGCGGCGAAGCATGTGCACGACAGGGCCACCGGGCGCACCGCCCGCCTCGGGCCCGCCCGGATCGCGGAGCAGCATCACGGTGGCGGCCCGCCGGGGTGTCACGGCCGTCAGCTCACCGGCGGCGAGGGCCCGGATCCGGTCGGGCCATTCCGGGGGGTACCACTGACCTTGGGACATGGCCGGAGGCTATCCGGAACCGCGCCGATGTTCGAGGGTTCCCTGATCGTCGCGGTGACCCGACACGCCCCGTACCCGCCCGACACGCGGACACGCGTACCCGCCCGATCTGCCCCGTACCCGCCCGACCTGCCCCGTAGACGTACGACCTGCCCCGGACACACACGATCCCGCCCGGTCGCGGGGACCGGACAGGATCGAAAGGTAGAGCGAGAAGGGACTCTCAGGCGTCGGCGAGCTCCACCTGGACCTCGACCTCGACCGGTGCGTCCAACGGCAGCACGGCGACGCCCACGGCGCTGCGGGCGTGCACGCCCTTGTCGCCGAGGACCGCGCCCAGCAGCTCGCTGGCGCCGTTGATCACGGCAGGCTGGCCGGTGAAGTCGGAGGCCGAGGCGACGAAGCCCACGACCTTCACGACGCGCTCGATCCGGTCCAGGTCGCCGACGACCGACTTCACGGCGGCCAGCGCGTTGAGCGCGCAGGTCTTCGCGAGCTCCTTCGCCTCGTCCGGCGTGACCTCGGCGCCGACCTTGCCGGTGACGGCGAGCTTGCCGTCCACCATCGGCAGCTGGCCCGAGGTGTACACGTACACCCCGGACCGCACGGCCGGCTGGTACGAGGCCAGCGGCGGCACGACGGCGGGCAGGGTCAGGCCGAGCTCGGCGAGCCGCGCCTCGACGGCGCCCGCCACTACGCCTTCTCCCGCTTCAGGTAGGCCACGAGCTGCTCGGGGTTGTTCGGCCCGGGAACGACCTGGACCAGCTCCCAGCCGTCCTCGCCCCAGGTGTCCAGAATCTGCTTGGTCGCGTGCACGAGAAGCGGCACGGTCGCGTATTCCCACTTGGTCATGGGCCCGACTGTAACGCCTGGCACGTACGGTCCCGTGCGTAGCCCGGGGCCGGACTGGTTAGGCTCGAATACGTGAGCAGGTTCCAGGTCGTCAGCGGCAAGGGCGGCACCGGTAAGACCACGGTCGCCGCCGCCCTCGCGCTCGCCCTCGCGACCGAGGGCAGGCGCACCCTCCTCGTCGAGGTCGAGGGCAGGCAGGGCATCGCCCAGCTCTTCGGTTCCGACGCGCTCCCCTACGAGGAGCGCAAGATCGCCGTCGCACCGGGCGGCGGCGAGGTGTACGCGCTGGCGATCGACGCCGAACGCGCTCTCCTCGACTACCTCCAGATGTTCTACAAGCTCGGCAGCGCCGGCCGGGCGCTGAAGAAGCTCGGCGCGATCGACTTCGCCACCACCATCGCGCCCGGCGTCCGGGACGTCCTGCTGACCGGCAAGGCGTGCGAAGCCGTACGCCGCAAGGACAAGCAGGGCCGGTTCGCCTACGACCACGTGATCATGGACGCCCCGCCGACCGGCCGGATCACCCGCTTCCTCAACGTCAACGACGAGGTCGCCGGGCTGGCCCGGATCGGCCCCATACACAACCAGGCCCAGGCCGTGATGCGGGTCCTGAAGTCCCCGCAGACCGCGGTCCATCTGGTGACCCTCCTGGAGGAGATGCCGGTCCAGGAGACCGCGGACGGCATCGCCGAGCTGCGCGCCGCCGAACTGCCCGTGGGCAGCGTCTTCGTGAACATGGTCCGCCCGCATCTGCTCGACGAGGACGCCCTGCGCACCGCCGCGGGCGGCCGCCGCAAGGAGATCGCCAAAGCGCTGACCCGGGCCGGAGTGACCGGTTCCGCGGCGCTCGTGCGGCCCCTGGTCGAGCAGGCGGCCGAGCACGCCGAGCGGGTCGGTCTGGAGCGGGAGCAGCGCGCGGTGCTGGCCGGTCTCGGCCTGCCGACGGCGGAGCTCCCGCTGATCGGCGACGGGGTGGACCTCAACGCGCTGCACGACCTGGCCACGGAGCTCCGTAAGCAGGGCGCGGGGGAAGAGGGAGACGCATGACGGCGAACACAGCCGGTGGGGACCCGTCCGTGGCGGGGCTGGACACGGACGCGCTGCTGGACGACCCGGGCATCCGGATCGTCGTGTGCTGCGGCTCCGGCGGGGTCGGCAAGACCACGACCGCCGCCGCCCTGGGCGTACGGGCCGCCGAGCGCGGCCGGAAGGTCGTCGTCCTCACCATCGACCCGGCCCGCCGACTCGCCCAGTCCATGGGCATCGACCGGCTGGACAACGTGCCGAGGCGGGTCGACGGCATCGACGGCCGGGGCGAACTGCACGCCATGATGCTGGACATGAAGCGGACCTTCGACGAGACCGTCGAGGCCCACGCGGACGCCGAACGGGCCAGGGCGATCCTGGAAAACCCCTTCTACCAGTCCCTGTCGGCCGGGTTCGCCGGTACGCAGGAGTACATGGCGATGGAGAAGCTCGGGCAGTTGCGGGCGCGCGACGAGTGGGACCTGATCATCGTCGACACCCCTCCCTCGCGCTCCGCGCTGGACTTCCTGGACGCGCCGAAGCGGCTCGGATCGTTCCTCGACGGGAAGTTCATCCGGCTGCTGATGGCGCCCGCGAAGGTGGGCGGCCGGGCCGGGATGAAGTTCCTCAATGTCGGTATGTCGATGATGAGCGGAACGCTGGGCAAGCTGCTCGGGGGTCAGTTCCTGCGGGACGTCCAGACGTTCGTCGCCGCGATGGACACCATGTTCGGCGGCTTCCGCAGCCGCGCGGACGCCACGTACAAGCTGCTCCAGGCGCCCGGCACGGCCTTTCTCGTGGTGGCGACGCCGGAGCAGGACGCGCTGCGCGAGGCGGCCTATTTCGTGGAGCGGCTGGCCGCCGAGAAGATGCCGCTGGCCGGTCTGGTCCTCAACCGCGTGCACGGCAGCGAGGCTTCGCGGCTCTCCGCCGAGCAGGCACTGGCCGCCGCAGAAAATCTTGACGACACCCGCATTGTGGATCAGAGGGCCGGGAAAGCTGGCTTTGGTGACCAGGAAGCCCCCGACCCGGCGGTCACCGCTTCCGGACCGACCGAGCCGCTCCTCTCCCCCGAGGCCGGGCAGGCGTCCGGCCCCGACCCCGCAGCCGAGCACCAGGACACGACGGAGAACGAGCCGCCCCACGAGAGCATCGCGACATCCGCGACCACCCCTGACGACGCGACGAGCCCCGCGGACGCGGCCGGCTCTGCTGGCGCGACCGCCGACGAGGCGGTGGGCGTCGAGGAACTGACGGCGGGTCTGCTACGTCTGCACGCCGATCGCATGCAGGTCGTCGCGCGCGAGCACCGCACCCGCGACCGCTTCACCGCGCTGCACCCCGAGGTGCCGGTGACGGCCGTGGCAGCGCTGCCCGGCGACGTACACGACCTGAACGGCCTCCGGGCCATCGGCCACCGCCTGGCGGACGGCTCCGCTCCGACCCCTGCCGGAGCGGCGTAGACACCACCCATGCCGGAGCGGCGTAGACACCACCCACCGGGCCTGATGACACACGGTCCGGCTCAGCGGTGCCGACGCCTACCCGACGGCCGCGTACGTCTCGTGCAGCTCCTCGTCCTCCAGCCCGATGACTCCGGGCAGAACACCGGTGGACCGCTCGTACTCGCTGCGCGCGGTCTCCAGCAGTCGGCGCCAGGACGTGACGGTGGGCCGGCGCCGCAGCAGTGCGCGGCGCTCCCGCTCCGTCATTCCACCCCACACGCCGAATTCGACGCGATTGTCGAGCGCATCGGCCAGGCACTCGGTCCGCACCGGACATCCGGTGCACACCGCCTTGGCCCTGTTCTGCGCTGCCCCTTGTACGAACAGTTCATCCGGATCGGTAGTGCGGCAGGCTGCCTGCGCACTCCAGTCGGTTACCCAGCCCATGCCGGCGCCGTCCTCTCCCGAATCGAGGCTCCCCCACGGCGGTAGCGGCATATTCACCGCTGCCAGTTGAGGACGTTACGGAAGGTGGGGACAGCACAACACCCCCTTCGGGCCCAATCTTGAATGGTCCGAACGGACTATGCGTATGCGGCAGATCACCCAGGGGAGTGAGCCGAGGACATGCGCGACTATCTCCGCGAAAAGGGGACAGTGCACTCAAGTTACAAGGGACTTCTCGCGACATACGGGGCGATTTCGGGAGCGCCTCGATGGCTACGTGAGGAACAATGCGGTTGCTCATCCGCCGGGCGAAGAATGACCAGAAGATGCGCATGGGATTGCAGGGGGCTTGATACGGAACCGGTCTGCTGTGACAGTTGAGAGCAGCTTAGGCCAAGGCCTCTCCGTCTGTCCGGCGAATGAGAACGCAGGCGCTCCGCGTCCGCGCGCCCGTGCCGCGACGCCAGGCACGCGCTCGCGGGAAGGCAGCGGCAGGCCCCGTAAGACAGGCGCCCGGCCTGTTCGGACGCCAGGGCCGGTCCGTCCGGCTGTCACAGCCGGCTCGTTCGGCTGTCACAGCCGGCCCGTCCGGACGTCACGGTTGACCCGTCCGGACGTCACAGCCGGCCCGTCCGGACGTCACGGTTGACCCGTCCGGACGTCACGGTTGGCCCGTCCGGACGTCACGGTTGACCGTTCGGATGTCACGGTCCGGTACCCGAACGCTCCGAGAGGCCCCTGCTCCTGCGACACGTTCGTCACTACGGATTAGGCTGCCCCCTATGCCAAAGAAGCGCTCGGGCGGGGGTCTCACCACGACCCAGCAGGCCGCCAAGTTCCTCGGTGTCGCCGCGCTCTCCGGAGCTGTCCTGGCAGGCATCGCGCTGCCCGCAGCCGGAGCGCTGGGGCTCGCCGCCAAGGGGACGGTCGAAGGATTCGACGAGATCCCCTCCAACCTCAAGACTCCACCGCTCAGTCAGCGGACCACGATCCAGGACCGCGACGGCGGCACCATCGCCACGGTGTACTCCCGTGACCGCACGGTCGTCCCGCTCAAGGACATCTCGCCGCACATGCAGGCCGCGATCATCGCGATCGAGGACTCCCGCTTCTACGAGCACGGCGCGGTCGACCTCAAGGGCATCCTCCGCGCGATGAACCGCAACGTGCAGGCGGGCGGGGCGGCGCAGGGCGCGTCGACCCTCACCCAGCAGTACGTGAAGAACGTCTTCGTCGAGGAGGCGGGCGACGACCCGGAGAAGGTCGCCGAGGCCACGCAGCAGACGCTCGGCCGCAAGGTCCGCGAGCTGAAGTACGCGATCCAGGTCGAGGAGGAGCTCGGCAAGAAGAAGATCCTGGAGAACTACCTCAACATCACGTTCTTCGGACAGCAGGCGTACGGCGTCGAGGCCGCCTCCCAGCGCTACTTCTCCAAGCACGCCAAGGACCTGAAGCTCGAGGAGGCCGCGCTGCTCGCCGGCCTCGTGCAGTCGCCGAGCCGCTACGACCCGGTCAACGACGCGGAGGAGGCGACCAAGCGCCGCAACATCGTCCTGACGCGGATGGCCGCGGTCAAGGCCATCTCGCAGGCCGAGGCCGACAAGGCCATGGAGACGCCCATCAAGCTGAACGTCTCCCGGCCGAAGAACGGCTGCATCACCGCCGTCAGCGGCTCCGGCTTCTTCTGCGACTACGTCCGCAAGACGATCCTCACCGACCCCGCCTTCGGCAAGACAGACGAGGACCGGGCCAAGCTCTGGAACCTCGGCGGTCTGACCATCCGGACCACCCTGGACCCGCGCGCCCAGAAGGCCGCCAACGAGGCCGCCACCGCGAAGGTCAACAAGGACGACAAGTTCGCGGCGTCCGTGGTGCAGGTCCAGCCGGGCAGCGGCAAGATCCTCTCCATGGGCCAGTCCCGCCCGTACGGCCTGGACCAGAAGCAGAACGAGACCGTGCTGAACCTCGCCGTCAGCAACAAGATGGGCGGCAGCACGTACGGCTTCCAGGTCGGCTCGACGTTCAAGCCGTTCACCGCGGCCGCGGCGCTGGAGAAGGGCATCAGCCCGGCGACGACGTTCTCGACGGACTGGAAGATGACGCTCAAGGAGCGGGACTTCCGGAACTGCACCGGCTCCCCGGCCGGTTACGCGGACTGGGCCCTGCAGAACGAGCTGGAGTCCGAAAAGGGCACCTGGGACATGACGAGCGCGCTCGGCAAGTCCATCAACACCTACTTCGCGCTGCTGGAGCAGAAGGCCGGCCTCTGCGAGACCGTGGAGATGGCCAAGAAGGTCGGCTACGAACGCGGCGACGGCAAGAAGGTCGGCGAGTACCCCTCGATCACCCTCGGCGGCGAGGTCAGCACCCCGCTCTCCATGGCCGGCGCCTACGCCGCGTTCGCCAACCGGGGCACCTACTGCACGCCGATCGCCATCGAGTCCATCAAGGACCCGCAGGGCAAGAAGATCTCCGTGCCGAAGACGTCCTGCTCGCGGGCGATGAGCGAGAAGACCGCGGACACGATCAACCAGATGCTCAAGGGCGTCGTGGAGGACGGCACCGGTACGCAGGCCGGACTCAGCGACCGGGACAACGCGGGCAAGACCGGCACGACCAACGACCGCAAGGACGCCTGGTTCGTCGGGTACACGCCGAACCTCTCCACCGCGGTGTGGGTCGGTGACGACGTCGGCGAGAAGAGCTCGATGTTCGGTGTCACCATCGGCGGCCAGTACTACGACAAGGTCTGCGGCGGCTGCCTGCCCGGTCCGATCTGGCGCATCGCGATGACCGGAGCCCTGGACGCGGCGGAGACTCCCGGGTTCAACCCGGTCGCCGTCCCCCGGGGCAAGGAGAAGAAGGAAAAGGACAAGGAGAAGGGCGACCAGGACCGCGACCGCGACAACGAGGACCGCGACGACGCCAAGCCCGGCGACGACGGCAACCGGTTCCCCGGCATCGAACTCCCGGACGGCGTGATCGGCGGACCGGGCGGTGGCGGCGGGCGAGGCCAGAACGGCCCCTGACCCGTATTCGTACCCCTACGTCCTGCACCCGTACAGCTAGCGGAAAAGGGTGGGCGCCCCGGTCCAGGACCGGGGCGCCCACCCTTTTCTCCGTCTTCTCCGTCTTCTCCGTCTTCTCCGCGTGCCTCAGCCGGCGAGGAGCTTCTTCACCGCGGCGGCGACCCGGCCGCCCTCGGCGAGCCCGGCGACCTTCGGGTTGACGATCTTCATGACGGCGCCCATCGCACGCGGCCCCTCGGCCCCGGCGGCCTTCGCCTCCTCGACGGCGGACGCCACGATCGCGTTCAGCTCGTCGTCGGAGAGCTGCTTGGGCAGGTAGCCGTCGAGCAGCTCACCCTCCGCCTTCTCCCGCTCGGCCTGCTCGGTCCGGCCGCCCTGGGCGAAGGCCTCGGCCGCCTCGCGGCGCTTCTTCGCCTCCTTGGCGATCACCTTCTGCACCTCGTCGTCGGAGAGCTCGCGCGCCGACGTGCCGCTGACCTCTTCCTTGGTGATCGCGGTGAGGGTGAGCCGAAGGGTGGACGAGGTCAGCTCGTCACGCGCCTTCATGGCCGTGTGGAGGTCTTCCTTGAGCTTGGACTTGAGCGTGGTCATGCCGCGATTGTGACAGGTACGGGGCCGGGGCCGCCCACCGGTTTTCCGGCCACCCCACCGGTTTTCCGCTCACGGTTCCGCTTCTGCGACGATGGGCACATGCGCGCACGCTACGGAGTACCCCTGAAAGTCACGGCAGTCGGCGCGGCGGTCGGCGCCGCCGGGCTCGCCTACGCCGCCGGGTTCGAGGCCCGCTCGTTCCGCGTGCGACGGGTCACCGTTCCCGTACTCCCGCACGGGGCGCGCCCGTTGCGCGTGCTCCAGGTCTCCGACATCCACATGGTGAGCGGTCAGGGCAAGAAGCGCGCCTGGCTCCAGTCGCTCGCCGGCCTGCGCCCCGACTTCGTCGTGAACACCGGCGACAACCTCTCCGACCCGGAGGCCGTGCCCGAGGTGCTCGACGCGCTCGGCCCGCTGATGGAGTTCCCGGGGGTGTACGTCTTCGGCTCCAACGACTACTACGGCCCCAAGCTCCGCAACCCCGCGCGCTACCTCCTGGAGAAGGCCCGCGGCAAGCACGGCCTCAACGGCAACGCCCCCGCGGTCGGCGTCGTCCACAACCCGTGGGAGCCGATGCGTGACGCCTTCGACGAGGCGGGCTGGCTGAACCTGTCGAACACGCGGGGCCGGCTCAAGCTCGACGGCCTGGAGCTGGCGTTCACCGGTCTGGACGACCCGCACATCAAGCGGGACCGTTACGCCGAGGTCCAGGGCGGCCCCACGAGCGGCGCCGACCTCTCCATCGGCGTGGTCCACGCCCCGTACCTGCGCTCCCTGGACGCCTTCACGGCCGACGGCTACCCCCTGATCCTGGCGGGCCACACGCACGGCGGACAGCTGTGCATCCCGTTCTACGGGGCGCTGGTCACCAACTGCGACCTGGACACCGACCGGGTCAAGGGCCTGTCCAGCCACACGGTCGGCGACCGGCGCGCCTACCTCCACGTCTCCGCGGGCTGCGGCACCAACCGCTACACCCCGGTCCGCTTCGCCTGCCCGCCCGAGGTCACCCTGCTGACGCTGACGCCGAAGGCCTGAGCGAGGGCGGGGCACGCGGGGGCCACAGCGCGGGAGGCGGGGCCCACAACGAGGGAGGCGGGCCCACAGCGCGAGGCGGACGCGGGGCGGATTCACCTCCACGCACGGCGGGGCGCGACGGACGCGGGACGCGGGACGCCTCACCTTCACCCACGGCGAGCGGACGAATCGCGGGGGTCTTCCCACCCGCTTACGGTACGAATCATGATCCCGCCCCGGACCACCCTGCTCCCCCGCCCCCGGGCGGCAGAGGTGCTCCCGGGCCCCGCGGCGCCCCGCCGCCCCTGGGCCACGGCCCTGCGCGCGACCGCGTGCGGGACAGCGGCCGCGGGCCCGGTCATCGCTCTGGCGACCGGCTACGCGTCCCCGGCGCTGATCCACTTCACGGTCCTGGCGAACCTCCTGGTCGCGGGCGCCTTCGGATGGTCGGCCGTACGGTCCTGGCGGGGCGGTCCACCGCTGTCGCCGAGACTGTCGGGCGGGGTGCTCCTGCTCGCCGCGGTCACCGGCCTGATGTACCACCTGGTGCTGGTGAACCACGGAGGCTCCCCGCTGAGCGCCTCCCGCGCCGGTCCGGACACGGGGACCGACTGGTCCACCACCGCGAGCCTCCTGCTCCACACGGTGACCCCCTCGGCCGTCGCCGCGGACTGGCTCCTGCTGACCGCCCCCCGCACCCTGCGCCTGGCCCACATCCCCCTCTGGCTGTCCGCCCCCGCGGCCTACCTGGGCATCGTCCTGGCCCGCGGAGCCCTGCTCTCCCCCGACGCCCCGGCCCGCTACCCGTACCCGTTCCTCGACGTCGACACATACGGCTACTCCGGCGCCCTCACCCAGGCCCTCGCCCTCGGCCTCCTCTTCGCCGCCCTGGGCGTCCTGATCACCACCGTGGACCACCTCCGGCCGAACGTGGCGGGGTGGTGCCGGCACCGGAGAAACCGGATTTCGCCTCCGGCCGCCGGTGGGCTAAAGTAATCGATGTCGCCGGGAGTCCGGTGGACATCGGGGTGTAGCGCAGCTTGGCAGCGCGCTTCGTTCGGGACGAAGAGGTCGTGGGTTCAAATCCCGCCACCCCGACAGCTGTAAGACCAGGTCAGGGGCCTGATCCGCATCGCGGGTCGGGCCCCTGAGTGGTTTCCGGGGGATGTCTTGGGCCACCGCGGACCGTCTCTTCACCGTCGAAGCTGCGGGAACACTTGCGTTCGCGCAGCGCCGTCCATGTGCTCGTCGGTGCGGGCTACGGGCTGGCCCGCCAGAAGAGGACCAACCGGTTGTACGGCCCGCCCCCCCTTACTGCCGCACCTGAATCAGCGCGTGCGTGCCACTGGTACGCCAGGCGTCCCCGGACTGTTCGAGAGCGTCCAGCGTTTCCTCCTCCAGGCCGACGATGACGTCGGACTTCAGGGTCCGGAGCGCCGCGACGGCGCCCGGGAAGTACGTGGTGAGATCGGCGAAGGACGCCGTGGGGGCCCACCATCGGTCGGCCACCAGGCGACGGTAGTTGAGGTCGCCCTTCAGGATGGTGAGCGCGGCGCTCTCGAACTCGCCGCGAAGGTCCTCGGGCATCTCCCCGTACGGCTGCGGAGCGCAGAAGAACGGGTGAGTGCGGACCTCCAGACCTCCTGCCGCCATGGCCTTCCACAGCCGGCCGCCGATCCTGCCCGCTTCACCCCGCGCCTCGATGAGGCGACGTAGGCAGTCGACGACGTCGGCCGTCATGGCGTCGGAGACGTAGTAGGGGTAGGGCTTCACGTGCAGCACGACCCGGTCGGCATGCCGCTCTTCGAGGAGGTGGTCGATGAGGATCAGGTCGGGGATCAGCTCTCGACCCGCGTTGTCCGCCACCACGGCGACCGTAGCTCCCGCTCCGACGGGCAGGAGCCGCCACAGCAGGGCGCTGTCGTCGGCGACCAACGCGGGGGCGGCGGTATCTCCGACCTCCGGTCCCCCTGCCGCGACGCGGAAGCCGAGGTCCGCGCGGTTGCCCCAGAGCGAGGCGTGGAGCAGGGCCGTGGCCCGCTCCTCGGCCGAGACGTTCGCGAGCGCGTCCAGGGCGCGCAGTTCCTCTTCCACCGCGTCGGTTCCCAGCTCGGCCTTCTTGAACGGCGCGAACGGATCGACGCCCTGCCATGGGCCGGTGCCGAAGTACCCGACCGCACCGAGGAGCCTGCGGTAGAAGTAGCTCTCCGCCCACAGGAACGGAGCGTCGTACCAGGAACGGCCGAAGTGCTCCTGCCCCGAGACCGCCCAGCGCTCGTGGTCGCGTTCCGCGGGGGCAAGCGGTTCGACGACACCATTGGTGATCTCGTCGAGCAAGGCGTCGAGAGCCTCGTGCTGGCGTCGGCCGTACGGGAAAGCGTCCCGCACCTGCTGGATAAGAGCAGGGTGGCGCTTGGCCAGCACACCCCAGGCGAACGAACCGACCTCGTTGCTCAGGACGACCGGAGCATGCGACGCGACGGCTGACATGGAGGAGTGGGCCGCCTCTTCGCCCGAGGCGCGGGAGGTCTTGTCTTTCAAGTGTCCAAGCCCTTCGGTCGAACGGTCACGCCGCATCGTGGCGCATGCGCACCACCTCCATGGCGCCGCCCCTGCTGAGCGTGCGCAGCGGCAGGACGAACGGCACCCAGCCGTAGTGGTGCAGCTGGTTCCGCTGGGTGGTGGAAACCGCCAGCCACTGTACGAGGGTGGTCTCCCCGGAGCCGGCCACGCCGCGCAGCAGGACCCGGTCCTGCGTGGCCAGTACCTGGTCGGCGGAGAGCCCGGGGGGGGAATGGCACCGGTCGCGTCGCCCGCCGCGTCGAGGCTGAGATACGCGGCGTCCAGCCGCCAGTTCTCCGGCCCTGCACGGCACGCGCGCCCCACGCCCCGATGACCGCAGGTTCCCTCTCCTCTCCGAAGGCTGAGGCGCGGCGCCATCGGCCGCCCCGCCCTCACCCGTCCGGATGAAATCGCCGGTGCGGCGACGCCCGGACAGGGCCCTTCCGTACCGCGCGTCGCGGCCAGGACGACCCCTTCTGGACGCACAGGATTTCCTCGAACTTGCCGGTTCCGGCACGGAGTTGAGGGTTTATCTACGCGCGGAGTTCGGTCCACCGAACGATCATTCGGGCATATCAGACGACTTCTCGCGCGGGCATTACCGGCGGGTACCGCGAGCTGCTAGAAACTGCATCGCTCCCCCCAACCCCCGCCTGTCCCCCACAGCTCGTCCTCCCATCCCCTCATCCCCCCCACACTTCGAAGGGCTGGCAGCCATGTCAGTACGAAGAATTCGCGCATCCGTCGTCAGTCTCGCGCTCGCCGCCGTGGCCGCGCTCGGCGTCGCGGGACCGGCCTCCGCGACCGACTCGGCCGCCGCGGGCGGCTATGTCGCGCTGGGCGACTCCTACTCCTCCGGTGTCGGCGCCGGAAGCTATCTGTCCGACAGCGGCGACTGCCGGCGCAGCACCAACGCCTACCCGTATCTGTGGCAGGCGGCGAACTCCCCCGCCTCGTTCGACTTCGTCGCCTGTTCGGGAGCGACCACCTCGTCCGTGGCGAGCACCCAGCTCGGCGTGCTCAGCGCGTCCACCTCCCTGGTCAGCGTCACCGCCGGAGGCAATGACGTCGGGTTCGCCGACGTCATGCAGGACTGCGTGCTGTCCAGCGAGGCCACCTGCATCAACAGCGTGAACAACGCCGTCTCGCAGATGAACAGCTCCCTGCCCGGCAGCCTCGATGCGCTCTACGACGGCATCCGAGCCCGCGCCCCGCAGGCCCAGGTCGTGGTTCTCGGCTACCCGCGCTTCTACCAGCTGTCCGGCAGCTGCATCGCCGGGCTCTCCGAGGCCGAGCGGACCGCGATCAACAACGCGTCGGACGTGCTGAACGACGTCCTCGCCAAGCGGTCCGCCGACGCCGGGTTCACCTTCTCCGGCGTGGTGGACGAATTCACCGGGCACGAGCTGTGCTCCGGAGACGCCTGGCTCCACAGCGTCACGGTCCCGATCCACAACTCGTACCACCCCAAGGCCGCCGGGCAGTCTGGCGGCTATCTGCCCGCCTTCCGCTCGGCGGTGTAGTTCGGCCGGGCAGTTCGGCCGGGCAGTTCGGCCGGGCAGTTCGGCCGGGCAGTTCGGCCGGGCAGTTCGGCCGGGCAGTTCGGCGGTGTGACTTCGGAGTGCGGCTCCGGAGTGCGGCTCCGCGGGTAACTCCTCGTACGGGACGGCGGTTCACCGGGTGATCGGTGGGCCGCCGTTCTCAGTAGCGCTCGACCAGGTGCTCGCGGTCGGCCGGAGGCTCGTACGACTCGGGCCAGAAGTCCGTCACCCCGGTGATCAGCCCCTTCTCGTCGAAGGTGAAGAAGTGGATGGCGTCCATCTCCTGTGGCGCTTCCTCCGGCTGATCCCCCGTCACCGTGAACCCGGTCCGGGCGGCGGCCTGCCGGCCCTCCGCGTCGACGACGATCCGCTCGACCCGCACGTGCCAGTCGCCCGGATACTCCTCGTTGAACCGGAGATACCTCTCCTTGCCGTGGATCCGCTCGCGGCTCTGCGGCAGTTCGTACACCACGCCCTCGGCGAGGGTCTTCCCGAACGCGGCCCAGTCGCGCGCCTCGGCCGACGACCAGTACGCCTCGACCGCCCCGCGCAACGCGGCCGTCGCCGTCCCGGGAGCCGTACCCGGCGTAGCGCTGAAAGCCGTGCCGGGCATGGCTCCGCCCGCCGTTCCACCTGTCGTGTCGGTCATGGGAACGAGTGTGTACCCCACCACTGACAATCGGCCGGAGAAGCCCGAGGGACGGCTCCGGCCCCCGGTCATCCCTGATGCTCGGCGGGGCGCGACGCCTTGATCGAGTACATCAGCGGGATCCTCGGCCGGTCCGGCGGGAAGCGGTAGTGGCCGTCCACGTGGCGCTCCAGCACGCCGAACCTCTGGACGAGCGAGAAGTCGTGCTCGTGGAGGAACTCGATCCGCAGGCCGGCCGCGACGAGCGCCGTCACCACCCGGCCCACCGGGTGCTGCCACTCGACGCTGCGGTTGTGCACGGTCGGCGCGTCGAGGTCGGCGTACGTGCCCGGCGTCTCGTCCACCCAGGCGTCGCGGCTGAAGTAGTCGTCGGTGACGACCGAACCGGTCTCGTCCATCGAGTCGGTCAGCGGATGGAACTCCGCGAGGTAGAGGAATCCGCCGGGCGCGACCAGCGAGGCGGCGGTCTCGGCCCAGCGGTCGAGGTCGGGCAGCCAGCCCAGCGCGCCGATGCCCGTGTAGACGATGTCGTACGCGGAGTCGGGGACGGCGGCCGGTGCGTCGTACACGTCGGCCGCCACGAACGACGCCCGGTCCGGGCCCAGTTGCAGCGCCCTGGCCAGGCCCCGGGCGGTCTCGACGGCGGGCTCGGAGAAGTCGAGGCCCACGACCTGTGCGGCGCCGCGCCGCGCCCAGGAGAGGGTGTCCAGGCCGAAATGGCACTGGAGGTGCAGCAGGGTCTTCCCGGTGACGTCGCCGACCTCGGCGAGCTCGAAGGCGCGCAGCACGTCCTTGCCCGCCAGGAACGCGTCCAGCTCGTAGTAGTCGCTCGCCACGTGGATCGGCACGCGTTCGTCCCAGCGCGCGCGGTTGGTGTCGTGCCAGTCGTCCGGAATCGGGGAGTACATGTCCGGAAAGCTACCCACGGGCCGGGAGGCGTGCGAGTGGTTATCCGGTGCTCTCCAGGCCCATGAGGACGGAGTACGCGGACTCGGCCTGCCTGCCCGGAGCGGCGTCGGGCCGCGCCCGGTCCAGGAAGCTCGGGGTCGCCCCGTGGTGGAGGACACGACCGCGGTCCATGAGGGAGACGGTGTTCGCCTCGTCGGCCAGGTCGGCGATGTCGTGGGTGGACATCAACACCGGAATACGGTCGGCGACCTCGCGCAGCACGTTCCGGAAGACGGTGCGCTGGTGCGGGTCGAGTCCGGCGGTGGGCTCGTCGAGGAGGATCACCCGCGCGTCGTGGGCCAGCGCGCACGCGATGCCGACCCGGCGGAGCTGGCCTCCGGAGAGCTTGGCCGTCTTCTGGCCGCTCTGCTCGGCGAGGCCCACCTGGTCGAGGACCTTCCCCGCGCGCTCCCAGGCTCCCGCACGGTTCTCGCCCTTCAGCCAGGCCACGTACGCCACGTACTCGCGGGCGGTCAGCTGCCGTGACGTCGGCACCTTCTGCGGCAGCCAGGCCACATGCCGGCGGTAGGCGCGGGCGGCGGAGGTGAGGGTGGAGTCCTTGAGCCGGACCTTGCCGCCCTGGGGCTCCACCGTGCCCGCCAGGAGGGACATCGTGGTCGACTTGCCCGCTCCGTTGGGGCCGAGCAGGATCGTCAGGCCCTCATCGGGGACTTCGTAGCTGAAGCCGGAGAGAACAGGGCGTTCCCAGCGGTGGTAGCGGAAGGTGACGCGGTCGAGCAGCAGGGTCATCGGTCGGTCCTTGGTGCGAAACAGGCGAGGGAGACAAGTCCGGCCAGGAAGACGGCGGAGGCTCCCACGGTGGCGTGGGTGACATGAGCTGCCTCGGTCACGATCACCCAGGGGTAGGGGTCGTCACGGCTCCGGCCGCCGAGGAACATGGACTGGACCATCCAGAAGACGGGAACCAGCGTCGCGCGGTGGCCCAGCAACGGCCAGGCCCCCAGCGCGAGTCCGCAGAAGAGCAGATTGTTGCGCGCGGCCACCAGCATGGCGTCCGACCCCACGAGGGACAGCCCCGCGGCCACCGCCGTCACGAGGAGCGCGAAGCCGGCCACGAGGACGGTGTCCCGCGCGCCGACGCGCCGGACGGCGGAGCGTTCCACCGAGGGCATCCGCCGCTCCAGGCAGGCGATCACCGCGATGCCGGGGAGGACGGCGACGAAGGTGCTGAGCTCCGTCATCATCGCGTAGTGCCCCAGGAACGAGGGGAAGACGACGGACACACCGCTGGTCAGGCCGATGCCCACGGCGAAGGCGAGCAGCGCGCCGGGCAGCAGTCCGAGAGCGCCCCGTTGGCGCAGCCACCAGATCATGCCGGGCTGCCGGGCCGACAGGCGGACCGGAGCTTCTCCGCGTACCAGGCCCGCTGCTCCCGCGGGGACAGCTCGGCCACGCCGGCCGTCCCGGCCAGGAGCTGCTCCTTGGTCTGGCCCTGGCCGAACTCCTGGGTCTCCCGTGACAGCCATGTCAGGTACTGGTTCTCGACCCCTATCGCGCGGGCCGCCCAGAGGGTGTTGTAGTGCAGCACGTTCCAGTCGGGCTCGGCGCAGGGTGCTCCGACCACGGCGATGGCGATGTTCTCCCCGAGTGCCTGGTCCGCGGTGCCCGGTGCGAGGGCGAGTGTCCAGCGCTCTCCCTCGGTGTCGGTCCGCCGGTCGTCCGCCACGGAGACGTCGGTGATGCGGTCGGGTTGCCGGTCGATGACGCCCTTGGACGCCAACTGTCCGACCATACGCAGGAGTTCGGACTGGACCTCAACGATGTGCTCGGATCCGGCCTCCGGCAGGCAGACCTCGGGCGCTTCCCCTTCGCAGACGACCGCGGCCAGCCCCCGGGAGGCCGGAGGCATCGAGCGCCAGTCCGCCGTGATGCCGTAGGCGCCGAGCAGGCCGCCGACGGCCAGGAGGAGGGACAGGGCGACATAGCGGACCGGATCCCGGCGAAGGGCCGCAAGCGCGACGCAGGCGAGCGCCAGGCAGACCGTGGGCAGGAGCGCGGCCAGCGTCATGGCCGGTGAGTACGCCTCACCGAAGCCCACCCAGTCGATCGCTCCGGTGACGTGGTGCGCCCAGTAACTGTCCGTACCCAGCGGGAAGCTGATGCCCACGAACACCGCCACCGCCACCAGGGGCGCGGAGTACAGCGCGTGCAGGTGCCTGCCGACGACGAACCCGATGACCGCGTGGGCGGCGATCAGCACGACCACGATGCCCATGATCTGCAACGCGTACAGATCGGGAAGGACTCCGACCACCCACAGCCCGCCCGCCATGACGCCGGCGGTGAGCGTCGAGAGGCACACCACGGTGACGAGGACGGAGTGCAGCGCTATGCGCCACGTGGGCTGGACGGTGCCCAACTGCCAAGTGCCCAGGGCCTTGAGCCGGGTCGCTTCCACGGCGGTCAGCCCTGCCGCGGCCGCGGCCGCCATCGGTACCGGGGCGTGCAGCGCGTACGACGCCGCCTGCGCGGCCCAGGGCAGGTCGATGAGCTGGCCGATGCGCCGGGTGCTGGTCAGGAAGACGTAGGCGAAGAAGATCCCGATGAGAGGTGTGGCCAGCACGGCCGGGTGCGTGCGGAGAGAGGTGGTGATTCGCATAAGGCCTCGTCATGGAGCGCAATGCCGGGCCTCCGCGCGGGACGCGGAGGCCCGGCGGGATCAGTCGGCCTTGGTGGTGTCCACGTTGACCTTGCCAACGACGACGGCGCAGGAAACGCACCCCGAACCGATGTTACCGATTTCGAAGTAGTAGCTGTCCCTGGGCAGCCCCGACTGCGTGGCCGTGCTCTTGGAGCTCGAACCCTTGAAGCAGTTGGTGAACGTCGAGGTGTCGTGCCTCTTGTCGTTCCCCCAGTCGATCTGCTGCCAGAGCTCCACATCGACGCTCTTTCGGCCGTACACCTCACTGCAACCGGTGAAGTTGATTTCGTTGTACGACTCGTCGACCCACTGCTGGGACATCTTGCCCTGGTCTCCCACCCAGTTATTGGCAGTCCAGTTGGCCCAGGCGCTGGTGTTCGTGGCGAACATGAGAACCGCTGCGGCTCCGGCGACGAAACCGGCCTTGCGCATACGACTACCTACCACGGAAATACCCCTCCCTCGACTCCCGGTCGCCGAGGCCCCCTCGAACGGAAAACCGAAAAGTCGATGGACGTTAGCACTGGTCAGCGACGTGCGGAGCCTAGGGGGCGGCAAGTGCCCGGACCATCCGATCTTGGTCCGATCGATCCACGTCTCCCATCGAGTTCGGCAGAACCGGAATAGGTCATTCCATTGCCGTGGCACGCGCGACCGCCCTTCTCGACCCCCCAGTGAATTCGGTCACAGCCGAATGTGTCCGCATGGGGAAGGACCACTGCGCTTTCCCTTCGGTCCTGGTGCGCGACCCGATAAAAATGGCGGTGGACGAAACGCGACGCCAGGTCGGCTTCGATTTCATGCCTTCGGCATCCGGCTCCACGCCTTCGGCATCCGGCTCCACGCCTTCGGCGTCCGGCTCCATGCCTTCGGAATCCGTTACGGGCCCGGCCCCCGGATCGGGTTGGATGGAGGTATGACCACTGATGCAGCAGCTGTGCCCGACTGGGAGATGCGGTTCCGTGCGCCTCGCGTCTCCCTGCCCGACTGGGCCGAGGACGCCCCCGACCGTGCGCTGTTCGTCTCCAACGCCACCGGGACCTACGAGCTGTACGCGTGGGACCGGGCGAGCGGGCGGCAGCGCCAGGTCACGGACCGGCCGAACGGCACGACGGACGGCGTGCTGACGCCGGACGGCGAAACCGTCTGGTGGTTCAGCGACACCGACGGCGACGAGTTCGGGGTGTGGATGCGCCAGCCGTTCGACGGCGGGGAGGACGAGCCGGCCGCCCCTGGCCTCGCGCCCTCCTACCCGGCGGGCCTGGCCATCGGGCGGGACGGTTCGGCGGTGATCGGCCGCTCGACCGACGAGGACGGCACGACGATCCATCTGGTGCGGACGCCGGGCGGCGAACCCGTGGAGATCTACCGGCACCGGGAGTCCGCGGGGGTCGGGGACCTCTCCCACGACGGGACCCTGATCGCGCTGGAGCACACCGAGCACGGCGACGCGATGCACTCGGCGCTGCGCGTGGTGCGCCCCGACGGCTCCACGGTGGCCGAGCTGGACGACACCGAGGGCGGCACGAAGGAACTGGGCCTCGCCGTACTGGGCTTCGCCCCGGTGGCCGGTGACACCCGGCTCCTCGTCGGACATCAGCGCCGGGGCCGCTGGGAGCCGATGATCTGGGACCCGGTCGCGGGCACGGAGACCGCGCTGCCGGTCGACCTGCCGGGCGACGTGGGGGCCGAGTGGTATCCGGACGGCTCCGCGCTGCTCATCGAGCACGGCTTCGAGGCCCGCAGCGAGCTGTGGCGGTACGAGCCCGGGACCCCGGCTCCCGTGCGCGTGGAGACCCCCGCGGGCACCGTGTCGGGCGCCACGGCCCGCCCGGACGGCACGGTGGAGTATCTGTGGTCCTCGGCCGAGCGGCCGCCCGTGGTGCGGTCGACGAGCGGCGCGGTGGTCCTGGACCCGCCGGGCGCGAAGGCCCCGACGTCGGTGCCCGTCGAGGACGCCTGGGTGGAGGGGCCCGGCGGCCGGATCCACGCCCTCGTGCAGAAGCCCGCCACCGGCGACGGCCCCTTCCCCACGATCTTCGAGATCCACGGCGGGCCGACCTGGCACGACAGCGACGCCTTCGCCTCCGGCCCCGCCGCCTGGGTGGACCACGGCTTCGCGGTCGTCCGGGTCAACTACCGGGGCTCCACCGGCTACGGCCGCGCCTGGACGGACGCGCTGAAGCACCGGGTCGGCCTGATCGAACTGGAGGACATCGCGGCCGTACGGGAGTGGGCGGTGACGTCGGGGCTCGCGGACCCGGAGCGCCTGGTCCTGGCGGGCGGGTCCTGGGGCGGCTATCTGACGCTGCTCGGGCTCGGCACCCAGCCCGACTCCTGGACGCTGGGCCTGGCGGCGGTGCCGGTCGCGGACTACGTCACGGCGTACCACGACGAGATGGAGGCCCTGAAGGCGATGGACCGCACGCTGCTGGGCGGCACGCCGGAGGAGGTCCCCGAGCGCTTCGAGGCCTCGTCCCCGCTGACGTACGTCGACGCGGTGCGCGCCCCCCTCTACATCTCGGCGGGCGTCAACGATCCGCGCTGCCCCATCCGTCAGGTGGAGAACTACGTGGACCGGCTGGCGGCGCGCGGCGCGGTCCACGAGGTGTACCGGTACGACGCCGGGCACGGCTCGCTGGTGGTGGAGGAGCGGATCAAGCAGGTGCGGCTGGAGTTGGAGTTCGCCCTCAAGCACCTGGGAGGAGGCCCGGTCCTCGCCTCCCCGGCCCCGGAGGCGGGCGTAAAGGCCGAATAAATCACGGACCCCGCTCCGGGAGTCCGGGGCGGGGAACCGTACCTTTGAGGGGTGTACCGGTTCCTGCTGACCCCGCGATGGTGGGGGATCAACCTCTTCGTCGTGCTGGCCATCCCGTTCTGCGTGTTCATGGGCATGTGGCAGCTCGGCCGCTTCGAGGACCGCGTGCAGTCGCACGAACAGGCGGAGAAGCAGCCCGATCCCAGCACCCGGGCCGCGAAACCCCTGGACGAGCTGCTGCCCGTCGACAAGGTGACGTCCGGTCGGCCGGCCGTCGCCACCGGCACGTACGCCGATCAGTTCCTGGTGCCCGGCCGCGAGCTGGACGACCGCCGGGGCTTCTACGTCCTGAACCTCCTGCGTACGGACAGCGGCAAGGCCCTGCCGGTGGTACGGGGCTGGCTGCCCGGGTCCGCGAGCGGCGCCCGGGTGCCCGCCGCGCCGGAGGGCGAGGTCACGGTGACCGGCGACCTCCAGGCCTCCGAGAACGCCCGCAGCAAGGGCGTGGACGTCCGGGGCGGGCTGCCCGGGGGCCAGGTCGGCATGATCAGCGCCGCGACCCTGGTGAACCTCGTGCCGTACGACGTGTACGACGCCTGGGTGACGCTTCCCGAGGCCGAGGCGGGCGGTACGGGCGGTGCGATGAAGCCGGTGCCCGCGGCGGCCCCCGAGGGCAGCGGCCTCGATCTGAAGGCCTTCCAGAACCTGGGCTACACGGGCGAGTGGTTCGTCTTCGCCGGCTTCGTGCTCTTCATGTGGTTCCGGCTGGTGCGCCGCGAGGCCGAGGCCGTGCGCGACATCGCGCTCGGCCTCGTACCGGAGGACCCCGCCGCGGCTACGGAGGACTCGGCGGCTCCGGACTACGACGTGGCGAGCACGCCCGTGCGGTAGATGGTGCCCGAGCAGGCGTTGGGGATCTTCGTCTCCGCGGTGGGCGCTCCCGTCTCCGGGGTGTGCGTCACGGCGACGCTGCCCTCCGCCGCGCCCCCGCCGTCCTCGTTCAGCGCCTGTGGGTCGACGCCCGAGGGCTGATCGGTGCCCCCCTCGCCGACCGATCCTCCGGCCCCGTCCGCCGACGGGGTCGGGCTCGGTGACGGACCCACGGCCGGACAGGTGTCGGTCGGCACCCAGGCGAACCGCACCTCGTACGCCATGGCCGGCTTCAACAGCACCGTGCCCGGCTCCTGCGAGGGGTCGGGCAGCCCGGGGGCCGCGTCGCCCGCGGAGTGCTGGACCACGCCGATCTTGAGCGGGTCGGCCGCGCCCATGGCGGTGAAGCCCACCGTGCCGTTGCTGCTGACCGTACAGTCCGTGCCGGACACGTTGGCGATCTTGAAGCTGCCGTAGACCGTGCCGTCGGCCCCCGGCGCGTCGGTGCCCGCTGACGCGACGCCGAGCTGGCTCGGGTCGCAGACCGGCAGGGAGGCGAAATCCGCGCTCGGGGAGTCGGTCGTCTCGCCCGTCGCCGTGCCGTCGGGGTCACTGCCCTCGCCCTCGGTGGGGCTGGGGTCCGGGTCGGCCTCGCCCGCACTGCCCTCGCTCTCCCGTTCGGTGGGCTCCACGGTCCGCCGGCCGGGCGCCTCGGGGCCGGTCTCGTCCCCGTTGCCGCCCTGGGCCTGCTCGCCGTGTCCGGCGATGGCGGGGCGGGCGTTGGACGGGCCGTCCGAGGTCGCGACGTGGACGAAGGCGGGGACGGCGGTGCCGATCAGCAGGGCCGCCGCGGCCGCCCCGACGACGGCCTGCCGTCGCCTGGCCCGGCGGGCGGGGACGGCTCGGTGTAGGTGGTCGAGGGTCCCCTCGGAGGGGGCCAGCTCCCGCACCGCACCGTGCAGCATGCGGCGCAGAACCACCTCGTCCAGCTCTTCGGAGGCGGGGGCGCCCCGGTCACGGGCGAAGAGGTCGGTCAGCGTGCCGACGAGGTCGTCGTCGTCGTCCGGCGCCCCGGATGCCTTGCCGGAGGCGGAGGCGGGGATCTGGCTCGTACGGTCGTCGGGGGTCTCGCTCGTGCGGTCGGCGGGGCTCTCGCTCGTACGGGCGGCGGGGCTCTTGCTCGTACCGCCGACGGAGGTCTCGCTCGTTACGCCGACGGAGGTCTCGCTCGTACCGCCGACGGGGATCTGGCTCGTACCGCCGACGGCGGGGTCGGCGCCCGCGGAGGGCTCCGTACCCGCGTCCGCCGCGGTCTCCGTATCCGCCGCATCCCCCGCGTCCGCCGCGGCTTCCGCCGCCCCCGGGTCCTGCTCGTCGGGGTCCTCGGCGGCCTCGTTGTCCACCCGCGCGGGTGGCGCCGGTTCCGGGGTCTCGCCCGGCTCGGGCGCCGTGCTCCCGTCGTGCGGGCGGTCCGGATCGGTGTGCGGAGTCTTCTCCGGCCCGTGGTTCACAATTCCGTTTCCCGTCGGGTCATTCTCGTGCCTGTGCTCGTCGCGCTGCTCGGGCCCGCTCATGCCTGGGCCTCCATCACGACGCGCAGCGCCGCGATACCCCGGGAACCGTACGCCTTGACCGAGCCCAGCGAGACACCCAGCGTCTCGGCGACCTGGGCCTCCGTCATGTCCGCGAAGTAGCGCAGCACCAGCACCTCGCGCTGGCGTCGTTGCAGCCCCTTCATGGCCTTGATCAGCGCGTCCCGCTCCAGCTGGTCGTAGGCGCCCTCCTCCGCGCTCGCCATGTCCGGCATCGGCTTGGAGAGCAGCTTCAGCCCGAGGATGCGACGGCGCAGTGCGGAGCGCGAGAGGTTGACGACCGTCTGCCGGAGATAGGCGAGGGTCTTCTCCGGTTCGCGGACCCGGTTCCGCGCGGAGTGCACGCGGATGAACGCCTCCTGCACGACGTCCTCGCAGGACGCGGTGTCGTCCAGCAGCAGGGCCGCGAGGCCGAGCAGGGAGCGGTAATGGGCGCGATAGGTCTCGGTGAGATGGTCGACCGTGGTTCCCGCTGCCACCGTCTCTTCAGCATCCCCGCGCTGCGAGGGCAACTGTGCCGGGCGCGCGGCGGGCATGGGCGCGATCACCGGCATACCGCCGGGCGCACGGGGCCGCCGGAGCGGACGCACCGACGCGCCTCGCAACGGGCCCACCACTGTGATGTCGAGAACCTCTGCCACGCCTGTTGGACACGCTGCCCCCCGTCAGGGTTGTACGCGTACGGCGTCACGTTCGACGCTGTGCGACATGCCCTCATACGTACCTGCTCTTCCCCAAATGCCCCGTCATAGCGTCTGGCCACGCAAGAAGTGACCGCATAGACGCAGCCCGACCAAGATGCGGTTGCAGATGGCCGGGAGATCATCGTCGGATACGACAACGTCCCAGCTCAAGAGGTTCAGACCAGCAAATTGCTCATAGGGCGTTCACAGATCCTACAAAACAGGTTCGATCATGCCCGGGGAAATTCGGCGGCGACCGATTCGGCGATCTGCGCCACGTTCAAAGCCGCACCTTTTCGGAGATTGTCACCGCAAAGGAACATTTCCAGGGCATGCGGGTCGTCCATCGAACGCCGGACGCGGCCCACCCAGGTGGGGTCGGTGCCCACCACATCGGACGGAGTGGGGAAATCTCCGGCCGCCGGGCTGTCGAAGAGGACCACGCCGGGGGCGGTCGCCAGGATCTCGTGCGCCTTGCCCACGGCGACCTCGTTCTCGAAGCGGGCGTGGACGGACATCGAGTGCGTGGCGATCACGGGGACGTACACACAGGTCGCGGTGGTCTTCAGATCCGGCAGGCCCAGCACCTTGCGGCACTCCTCGCGGATGGCCATCTCCTCGGAGGACCAGCCGTCGCCGGCGTCCGTACCCGCCCAGGGCACGACGTTCAGGGCGACGGGTGCGGCGAACGGGCTCCCCGCCGCCTCCGCGCTGTCCCCCAGGGCCCGGCGTACGTCCCCGGGCTGGGTGCCCAGCTCCGTGCCGGCCACCAGCGCCAGCTGCTCACGCAGGGCTGCGACGCCGTCCCGACCCGCGCCGCTGACGGCCTGGTAGGAGGAGACAATCAGCTCGCGCAGTCCGAATTCGGCGTGCAGCGCGCCGATCGCGACGATCAGCGACAGCGTGGTGCAGTTCGGGGACGCGACGATGCCGCGCGGCCGGAGCCGGGCGGCATGGGGGTTGATCTCCGGGACGACCAGCGGCACGTCGTCGTCGAGCCGGAAGGCGGCCGAGTCGTCGATGACGACGACACCCTTGGCGGCGGCGATCGGGGCCCAGCGGGCGGACACCTCGTCCGGCACCAGGAAGAGGGCCACGTCGATGCCGTCGAACACGTCCTCGGCGAGCGCGAAAACCTCGCTCTCCTCACCGCGCACGACCAGCTTGCGGCCGGCCGAGCGCGGTGAGGAGACGAGTCTGACCTCGCCCCAGACGTCCGCGTGCTGCGAGAGGATCCGGAGCATGACACCGCCGATCGCCCCGGTCGCGCCGACGACCGCGAGCGAAGGGCGGTGTCCGGTCATCGGCCGGTGCCTCCGTAGACGACGGCCTCGTCGGAGTCGCTGTCGAGACCGAAGGCGGTGTGCACGGCGCGCACGGCCTCGTTGACGTCATCGGCGCGGGTGACCACCGAGATACGGATCTCGGATGTCGAGATCAGCTCGATGTTCACGCCCGCGTCGGCCAGCGCCTCGAAGAATCCGGCCGTGACGCCCGGGTTGGTCTTCATACCGGCGCCGACCAGGGAGATCTTCGCGATCTGGTCGTCGTAGCGGAGCGAGTCGAAGCCGATGGAGCTCCTGGTCCGCTCCAGGGCGTCGATGGCCTTGCGGCCCTCGGCCTTGGGCAGGGTGAAGGAGATGTCCGTCAGGCCGGTCGACGCGGCGGAGACGTTCTGCACCACCATGTCGATGTTGACCTCGGCGTTCGCGATGGCGCGGAAGATCGCGGCCGCCTCGCCGGGCTTGTCCGGGACGCCGACGACGGTGACCTTGGCCTCCGAGACGTCATGGGCGACTCCGGAGATGATCGCGTGCTCCACCTGCTGGTCCCCTTGCGGCTCGTTGCTGACCCAGGTGCCGCGCAGTCCGGAGAAGGACGAGCGGACGTGGATCGGGATGTTGTAACGGCGTGCGTACTCGACGCAGCGGTGCAGCAGCACCTTGGAGCCGGACGCGGCCAGCTCCAGCATGTCCTCGAAGGAGATCCAGTCGATCTTCTTCGCCTTCTTCACGACCCGGGGGTCCGCGGTGAAGACGCCGTCGACGTCGGTGTAGATCTCACAGACCTCGGCGTCCAGCGCGGCGGCCAGCGCGACGGCGGTCGTGTCCGACCCGCCGCGGCCGAGGGTCGTGATGTTCTTGCCCTCCTGGCTCACGCCCTGGAACCCGGCGACGATGGCGATGTTGCCCTCGTCGATCGAGGTCCGGATGCGGCCCGGCGTGACGTCGATGATGCGCGCTTTGTTGTGGACCGAGTCGGTGATGACACCGGCCTGGCTGCCCGTGAACGACTGGGCCTCGTGGCCCAGGTTTTTGATCGCCATCGCCAGCAGGGCCATGGAGATCCGCTCGCCGGCGGTCAGCAGCATGTCGAATTCACGGCCGGTAGGCATCGGAGACACCTGCTCGGCGAGGTCTATCAACTCGTCCGTCGTGTCGCCCATCGCGGACACCACGACAACCACCTGGTTGCCGTTCTTCTTGGCGTCGACGACTCGCTTGGCGACCCGCTTGATGCCCTCGGCATCGGCTACGGAGGAGCCTCCGTACTTCTGCACGACAAGGCCCACGTGCGCTCCTCGCTCAGTCATTACTGCGGTCGGCTCAGTTTAACGAGCGGTCCGGAATAGACCCGCTCATATCGGATGGTGAGATGTCCCGCTCACCACCCGGTACGGCGTGTCGCACCGAACCGCTCGTACGGGGCTGTTGCCCGCCCAGCCCGGGAGCACTCCCGTTTGTGTCCCAGCCCACACGATCGGGCACGCCCCAGCCCACACGATCCGTCGCGGGCGGGCGAGCCGGGAGGGTCAGTCGGCGTACGCCTTCAGTCGGCGTACTCCTTGAGCTTCTCGGTTTCGAGCGCGAAGCCGACCGGCCCGGGCAGCTCGACGACCGCGCCGAAGGGCCGGGTGGTGGCGGAGCGGTCCGTCCCGGTCGCGAGGCCACAGGTCGGGTAGAGCCACAGGTCCGGCCGGCGCTCCAGGCACCGCTTCATCAGCCGCACCACGATCTGCCCGTGCGTTCCGTCAGCCGGAGGCTTCGTCCGCACCTTCCCGCCGATGAACTCCAGACGCACAGCTCCGGCGCGCGACAGGACAGCTCCTCGAACGCCTCCACGGACATCTCGGGCCCACCCGTCACGCACCCGCTCATCGGCGCGACCTCGGGGCCGGGAGGACCGGGCGGACAGTGGCCGAGCGGAGTTCGGCCATGCGGGCGGCGACGTCGACCTCGGCGCGCGGGCGGGCCAGGAAGGTGTCCGGTACGTCGCCGGTCAGGCCGGCCGCCTCGTCGCGGGCGATCTCGGCTCGGCAGTCGCGGCAGACGCCGTGGTCCAGCGTGGTCGTCGTCTCGTCCTCGTCGCAGAAGAGGCACATCATCACCATGCCCACGATCTGCTCGCTCGGGTGGTCCTTCTCCGGCCGGGGGGCGGGGCTCGGCGGCATCTTGGTCTCCAGTCGTTTACGGAGGAGGGGTCCGGCGGAGTGCACGGACGCCGGCAGGCCCGAGGTCAGGGCCTGGGTGATCTGTTCGCGGCCGACGCCGCGCGCCAGCCACTCCCCGACCAGGTGTTCCAGCTCCACACAGTCGCCCTCGGAGAGCTGGAGCCGGGGCTCGCGGCGGCCGAGCCCGGCGAGGACGGCGTACGCCTCCGAGCGCGGCGCGCGGACGCCGGGCTGGGGCTCCTCGGCCGTCTCCACGGCAGCGGGGGCCGAGGGCTGACCAGCGGCAGTGGGGGCCGAGGGCTGACCAGCGGCAGCGGGTGCCGGAGGCTGGCCGGGCGCGTCCAGGCCCCGGACGAACCGCACATGGGCGGCCCACCAGTCGGCGTCGCGGGCGGTCCGGGAGAAGTACGTACGCGTCACCCAGCGCATCTGGCCGTCGGGCAGGGTGACCTGGACCTTGACGCGCCGCAGGTGTCCGGTCCGGGTCAGCAGGTCGAGCGAGCTGCGGCACGCCTGCTGCCCGTAGTCCGGCAGCTCCTCGGCGAGCACCTTGTAGCCGATCGCCGCGCCTTCGGGGAGCCGGTCGATGTACCCGGCGATGGCCGCCTCACGCGGCTCCAGACCCGCGAAATCGTCGGCGCGGGGCGGGGCCTGGTCGGGGGCGTGACGCTTTCCGTACCCGGCTTTCGCCATGGGGTGGGCGGCGGGTGCGCGCAGGGCGGCACTAAGGTTGGCGGTAGCCATGGGGATCGCCTTTCTAGGGGCTTCGATCTCTTACGGTCAGACCCCGGTCGGTGTTGGTAGCACCACCGGGGTTGTCCGTTTTACGGATAGTGGGTTGCTCATCGCGAACCTAGAGCGCGCGTACGCTCCGGCGCAACCTGGTCACCAAACGTCACCTCTGGTCGAATTCGCGCAGTTCGCAGTGCGGTTCGGAACCTGGTCAGGGAGTGGGGAGGGAGGGTGGGTGGGTTGAACCCAACCACCCATTCCTACAGAGAGAGCTCGAAGCCCGGTGCTCGCGGCTCGGTGCTTGAGCCTCGGGCGGACCTGCGGGTTTGCGGGATTGCGGGATTGCGGGATCGGACCCTGACCGGTTCAGCTCGCGGTCAGCGTCTCCACGTCGAAGACCTGGGTGTTCTGCGCGGCCGCGATACGCCAGACCCCGTCGTCCTTCGCCAGGAAGTAGGTCGGGGTACCGGGGACCGCCTCCGGGTGGGCGGCCACGAGCGCGGAGGGGTCCTCCTGACCGTGGAAGATCTCGTCCAGGAACGCACCGTCCCGGGTGGCCGGGCGCTGGCGGATCTTGACGGCGGCGATGTCGGGGCGGACGAAGAGGATCAGGTCGACCGTGTACGTGGCGGTCACCGGGGAGTCCGCCTGCGGGGGCAGCACCTTGCGGGTGAAGGCGCTGATCTCCGGGAGGCCGGTCAGCCGCTTGCCGTGGGCCGTGGTCCAGATGGCGTCCTCGCGGAAGCCGTCGAGGAAGGCTTCGGGCAGCGCGTTCTGCTGGGCGTGCTGCACGCCGGCGACGAACGCGACGATGGCGTCCACGTCCTCCTGCGGGGCGGGCACTCCGATGACGGTGGGCGTGGTGGCGGTGGGCGTGGTGGCGGTGGGTGTGGAGGCGGTGGCCTTGGCGCTCATGCGGAATCTCCTTGCGGGGCGCGGCCCTCGTGTCGGCCGTTCCCCAGGAGCCTCGGCCCTCAAGCACGGTTGAGGTCAAGCGATGGCGTTCCCGCCCAACCGGCTTGACCTCAAGGTTGATTGAGGTCCTAGCGTTCCCGTCGTCGAACAGTCCATGACCGGGCAGAGGAGCGCTCAGCGATGATTTTGGTGGCCGGTGCGACCGGGAACATCGGCAGGGAACTGCTGCGTCAGCTGCACGTGGACGGGCACGGGACCGGCGTCCGGGCGCTGACCCGGGACGCGGCGCGGGCCGGAGCCGCGGTGCCCGACGGGGTCGAGGTGACGGAAGGCGACCTGGAGCGGCCGGAGTCGCTGAAGTCGGCACTGGGCGGGGTGGGTTCGCTGTTCCTGATCCCGGGCGTCGGCGACGACGCCGGAGTGCTCGACGCCGCCCGGGACGCGGGGGTGGAGCACGTGGTACTGGTCTCCTCCATCACCGTCGTGACCCATCCGCACCTAGGCCCGGCGCGGGCGAATCTCGCCGTCGAACGCCGGCTGCGGGAGAGCGGAATGGAGTGGACCGTCCTGCGGCCGACGCAGTTCGCCTCCAACACCCTCTGGTGGGCGCGGTCCGTGCGTGACGAATCCGTGGTGCGCGTGCCGTACGCGGACGTCGGGCTGCCGACCGTCCACCCCGCCGACATCGCGGCGGTGGCTCGTGCGGCGCTGACCGGGCCGGGTCACCGGGGGCGGACCTACCCGCTCACCGGGCCGAAGCGGATCAGCCCGCGACAGCAGGCCGGTGAGCTGGGGCGGGTGCTGGGCCGGGAGGTGGCCTGCGTCGGGGTCACCCGGGAGGAGGCGTACCCGCCGATGGCCGCGATGATGGGGGCCGAGGTCGCGGACAGCGTCCTCGACCTGATGGGCGGCGACGTCAACGACGCGCTGTTGGCCGTGCACGACACCGTGGCCCGGGTCACCGGCTCGCCCGCCCGCTCCTACCGCCGCTGGGCCGAGGAGAACGCCGACGCGTTCAGGTGACCCCCGCGTGTTCCGGTGCCCCCGTGCGTTCAGGTGACCCCCGTGCGTTCAGGTGACCCCCGCGCGTTCCGGTGGCCCGCCGGCTCCGGCTACTTCACCGGGCGCAGGCCCAGCGGCCCCGCGATCTCCTCCAGCATCACGCGGCCCGCCTCCTCCGCGAGGTCCTCCTCGCCCGGGTCCTGGTCGGTGTCCAGGCCGTCCAGCTCCTCCAGGGGCTGGCCGAGGCGGATGTGGGCGACCAGGGACTGGAGGGCGCGGAGGGTGGCGGAGGCGGTGGAGCCCCAGTTGGAGAAGTACGAGAACTGCCACCACCACAGCGCCTCGGCGGTGCGCTCGGCGTCGTAGTGCGCGAGGCCGTGGCCGAGGTCGGTGACCAGGTCGGCCAGGTCGTCGGAGATCCGGTGCGGCACCGGGGCCTTGCGGGGCTCGTACGGGTCGAAGACCTCGGAGTAGACGTCGATCGGCTCCAGCAGCGCGGCGAACCGCTCGCGCAGGCCGTCCGCGTCCGGCTCGGGGCCGAGGTCCGGTTCGTACCTCTCGTCGGGCAGGACGTCCTCGTACGCGCCGAGGCGGCCGCCCGCGAGCAGGAGTTGCGAGACCTGGAGGAGCAGGACCGGGACGGCCTGTTCCGGCTCGTCGACCTTGGACACCTCGGTGACCGCGACGATGAACGTCTTGATCTGGTCCGCGATCTGGACGGCGAAGTCGCCCGGGTCCTGCGTGACGGAGTTCAGCGTGGCGTCAGACATCGAGGGGACCTCCCGTGGGCGCGGTCACAGACGGTGAAGCGGACGAGGAAGCGGACGAGGAAGCGGACGACGAAGCGGACGGCAGAGCGGACTGCGGTACGTGACGGGGGCGTACGGCGGTGGTGTCAGACATCCAGCAGCCGCCTCCCCTCGAAGGCGCGGCCCAGGGTGACCTCGTCGGCGTACTCAAGGTCGCCGCCGACCGGCAGGCCGCTGGCCAGCCGGGTCACTCTGAGACCCATCGGCTTGACCATCCGCGCCAGGTACGTCGCGGTGGCCTCGCCCTCCAGATTGGGGTCGGTCGCGAGGATCAGCTCCGTAATGGAGCCGTCCGCGAGCCGCGCCAGCAGCTCGCGGATGCGCAGGTCGTCCGGGCCGACGCCCTCGATGGGGCTGATCGCCCCGCCCAGGACGTGGTAGCGGCCCCGGAACTCACGCGTCCGCTCGATCGCCACGACGTCCTTGGGCTCCTCGACCACACAGATGACGCTCCGGTCGCGGCGCGCGTCCCGGCAGATCCCGCACTGCTCCTGCTGCGCGACATTGCCGCACACCTCGCAGAACCGGACCTTGTCCTTGACCTCCAGGAGGGAGTGCGCGAGCCGTCGTACGTCCGTGGGCTCGGCCTGGAGGATGTGGAAGGCGATCCGCTGCGCGCTCTTGGGACCGACGCCGGGCAGCCTGCCCAGTTCGTCGATGAGGTCCTGAACAACGCCTTCGTACAACGGAACGCCTTTCTTTGCTTCCTGCTCCGTACCGTAGTGGGTACGGGTCGGTACCAGTAGGCCTCGTGGGCCCTGGGGCCTGGGGCCTGGCTCCATCCGTTCTGACCGGACCGGTCAGAACGGTCGGCCCGGTCGGTCCGGTCCGGTCAGAACGGCAGGCCGGGGATGCCGCCCCCGCCACCCAGGCCCTGGGCCAGCGGGCCGAGCTTCTCCTGCTGGAGCGTCTGCGCGTTCTCGTTGGCCGCCTGGACGGCCGCGACGACGAGGTCGGCGAGCGTCTCGGTGTCCTCAGGGTCCACCGCCTTCGGGTCGATCACCAGGGCACGGAGCTCGCCGGAGCCGGTCACGGTGGCCTTCACGAGACCGCCGCCCGCCTGTCCGTCCACCTCGGTCCTGGCCAGTTCCTCCTGGGCCGCTGCGAGATCCTGCTGCATCTTCTGGGCCTGCTGGAGCAACTGCTGCATATTGGGCTGGCCACCACCGGGAATCACGGTCACTCCTGGCATTTCGACGACAAATGTTTCGGTAAGCCGAGCCTACGTGCTCCCCGGTCACCGCGCTCCACCCGCCAGGGACCAACTCTTTCGGGTGAGATTCAGGAACCGGCGTGAGTGCTCCTATACCTGACCAGCGCCCGTGCGCAGGCGGGAATCCCGCGATTTCGACCCCACGGCCCACCATTCGGCGGTAGGAAGGGCATGCACATCGACACACGAGCGTGCATGTGCGGTGACGCAGAGTTACCCCGCGGGGGTCGTCGGTCGCGCGGACCGCCCCGCCCTCTCCGGGCCGGTCGGGTCCGTTCCGGGAAGCCCTACGCGTCCGTCCCGTCCGTCAGAGTGCAGAGGAGTGCCCCGGTGAGTCAGCCGGAGATGCAGCCCGAGGGGCCGCCCCGCAAGGAGTCCGATGCGGGATCCGGTGAAAACGGAGTTGAGCATTCCGCTTCCGGTCCGGGCAGGGGACGCCCCGCCGGGCGCGATCTGACCGGGCGCCCGTTCCCCCTCGGCGACTGGGGCGAGCCGGCCGAGCGGCTCGACGAGCTCTACCGCTGGGTCGAGACCGGCGCGCTGGACACCGCCGACTGGTATCTCAACGACCGGGTCTGGAAGCGCCGGGCCGCCAGGGCCCTGCGGATGGGTACCGCCGCCGGGGTGGTCGCCGGGGCCGCCCTGCCGCTGCTCGACATGACCGGCGCCCTGAGCGGCTCGGCGGGCTGGGGCTATCTGTCCCTGCTGGTGGGGGCCGCCTGCATGGCCGGCGACCGGTACTTCGGTCTCACCTCCGGGTGGATAAGGAACCTCGCCACGGCCCAGGCAGTGCAGCGGCGGCTCCAGGTGCTCCAGTTCGACTGGGCCTCGGAGTGCGTACGGGAGATGCTCGGGCCTACCGAGGGCACGGCCAGCGAGGCGGCCGAGCGGTGCCTGGGGGTGCTGCGGAGGTTCTCCGAGGACGTCACCGAGCTGGTGCGGTCGGAGACGGCGGACTGGATGGTGGAGTTCCGGGCGGGGCCCGCGCCGATGGGCACGCAGGCCCTGGCGACGGGGAGCGCGGGGGGGCGCGGTGAGTCGGCGGCGCCGGGGCGGTTCTCGATGCCGTCGGTGGCGGCGCGGCCGAACATGCCGCGGCAGCGGCCGCCGGAGTCGCCGCCGCGGTGAGGAGTCCGGGGCCGGGGGCGGGGTCCGGGTGAGGCTTCGGGGGCGCTGCCCCCGGACCCCCGGTCCTCAATCGCCGGACGGGCTTGATTTTGGCGCCCCGGTCCGCGACGGAGCCGGACGGGTGTGAATGCGGCACCCCGGTCCGCGAACTGAGCCGGACGGGCTTGAATGCGGCACGCCGGTCCGCGAAGGGAAGCGGATGGGCTGGGTGTCGTCCTAGCTGAAGATGATCATTGAGCCCTGGGCCAGGCTGCGGGTCGCCGCCGCGTGGAGGCCGAGCCAGACGTGGCGTTCCCGGGCGAACGGGCTGTCGTCGTAGGGGATCGGGTCCGCCGGCTCCTCCAGGGCCGTGGGGCCGGAGGGCGGTTGCGGGGCGGCCGGCGGGTTGGCCGGGTCGATGCCGATGGACGGGGCGACGAACTCCAGCTCGCGCAGCAGCCCGTGCGCGGAGCCCAGCGGTCCGCCGCCCGCCAGGAGCGCGTCGTCGGACAGTGGGGCCGGGAAGTCCACCGGGACGTACGCCCCGGCGTGGTCGTAGTGCCACACCAGATGCGACTGCTGCGCAGCCTGCTCGAACATTTCGAGGAGCTGCTCGTAGTCGCCGTCGAGACCCGCGACGGGCGTGACGGCCAGGCCGCTC
This sequence comes from Streptomyces sp. NPDC091287, assembly GCF_044768525.1. NCBI lineage: Bacteria > Bacillati > Actinomycetota > Actinomycetes > Kitasatosporales > Streptomycetaceae > Streptomyces > Streptomyces sp. NPDC091287. Next base: position 108,486 of record NZ_JBIVUV010000016.1, on the reverse strand, counting down.
AACTGGAGCAGGTAGGCGCGGCGCAGGAAGTGCAGGGCGTCGTAGTCGAAGCCGGCCACGGGGGCGACTTCCCCGTTGAGGCCCGGCATGTACGCGTAGACGGGGACGGGCGGCAGCCCGGCGTCGTTCAGCGCCTTGTCGTAGACGGCGATCTCTTCGGCGAACGGATTGTCGGCGCTGTGGCACAGCACATCGACGAGGGGGACCAGCCACAGGTCACAGGCCACGAATTCTCGCTCTCCAACGGGTTCGGGCGATCGTCGGGACAGCGTAATGCGGGGCGAACCTCACGCACAGTGCCCCGGGGTCTCCGGGGACTCCACGGACTCCCCGGACTCCCCGGACTCCGGAGGGTCCGGCGGGCCGGGGGCGTCTGCCCCGGCGGCCCGCGCCTCCAGCCGGTCCGCCCAGGCGAGCGCGTGCGCGTAGTAGGAGTACATGGCGGCGTGGACCTGCTCGTGGTCGCCCCGGGCGATGGCCTCGACCAGTTCCTCGTGACCGAACCACAGCACGTCCTCGTCCATGCCGTCGCGGCGCAGCCGGTGCACGGCGAACACCCAGGCCTGGACGCGGAGCCGGGTGAGGAAGTCGGCGATGTACGGGTTGAGGACGAACTGCCCCAGCTCCCGCCAGAACCGCAGGTCGTACCCGATCAGCACGTCGAGGTCGCCGCCCTTCGCCGCGCGGACCGCCTCCGCCGCCCGGCGGCGGATCGAGGCGAGCCCCTCGGGCCGGACCGCGACCCGCTCGGCGGGGTTGCGGAAGAGGCCCTCGACGACGAGGGCGCGGGCCTCGGCCATCGCGCGGTAGTCGGCGACGGTGAACTCGCGCACCTGGAAGCCGCGGTGCTGGTCGGAGGCGAGGAGCCCCTGTGCGGAGAGGTCGAAGAGCGCCTCACGGACGGGCGTCGCGGAGACCCCGTACTGCTCGGCGATCTGCTTGACGGTGAACTCCCGGCCCGGCGGAAGACGCCCTGCCAGCACCTCGTCACGCAGCGCGTCGGCGATCTGCTGGCGCAGGGTGTTGCGCGTCACACCTCCGCTCGGACTCATACCGGCCCCCATCCGTCCGTCTGTCCCTGTCCGTCCCCGATCCCCGTTCGCCGACCGTTTCCGGCGTCGGCCGTTTCCGGCGGGGGTCATTTCTGGTTCGGGTCACCTTAAGCCAGGGCCGCCGCCGTGCCCGATTCCGGGCACGGCGGGGATGCGCACAGGGTCGATCACGTACGGAATTGAGCAGTCCGGTTACCCGGCGTGCGGGCCGGGGCGCCGTTACGCGCCCTGCACCGTGTACGTGTCGGCGACGGAGAGAGCGACGTCCAGGGCCGCGAGTCCTTCCTTGGCCTCGGCCTCGGAGACGTTGCAGGCGGGGACGGCATGGGTCCGGTTCATGTTGATGAACGGCCACAGCCCTTGCTTCTTCGCCGCCGCGCCGAAGGCCGCCATGGGGGCGTTGGCCTCGCCCGAGGCGTTGTACGGGACGAGCGGCTCACGGGTCTCCCGGTCGCGGACCAGGTCCAGCGCCCAGAACGCGCCGAGGCCGCGCACCTCGCCCACCGAGGGGTGGCGTTCGGCGAGTTCGCGCAGGCCGGGGCCGAGGACGGTCTCGCCGATCCGGGCCGCGTGCTCGACGACCTTCTCGTCCTCCATCACGCCGATGGTGGCGACGGCGGCGGCGCAGGCCAGCGGGTGCCCGGAGTAGGTGAGGCCGCCGGGGTAGGGGCGGGTCTCGAAGGTCGCGGCGATCTCGGCGTTGATGGCGACGCCGCCCAGCGGTACGTAACCGGAGTTGACGCCCTTGGCGAAGGTCAGCAGGTCCGGCACGACGTCGAAGTGGTCGGCGGCGAACCAGGCGCCCGCGCGGCCGAATCCGGCCATCACCTCGTCGAGCACGAAGACGATCCCGTACCGGTCGCAGATCTCGCGGACGCCCGCCAGATAGCCCGGCGGCGGGGTCATGATGCCCGCCGTGCCCGGGATGGTCTCCAGGATGATCGCGGCGATGGTGGCCGGGCCCTCGAAGGCGAGGGTGTCCTCCAGGTGCTGGAGGGCGCGTGCGCACTCCTCGGCCTCGTTCGCCGCGTGGAACGGGGAGCGGTAGAGGAACGGGGCCCAGAAGCGGACGACGCCCGCCGAGCCGTTGTCGGAGGGCCAGCGCCGCGGGTCCCCGGTGAGGTTGATCGCGGTGGAGGTGGCCCCGTGGTACGAGCGGTAGGCGGAGAGCACCTTCGTGCGGCCGGTGTGCAGCCGGGCCATACGGATGGCGTTCTCGACGGCCTCGGCCCCGCCGTTGGTGAAGAAGATCTTGTCCAGGTCGCCCGGGGTGCGCTCGGCGATGAGGCGTGCGGCCTCGGAGCGTGCCTCGATCGCGAACGCGGGCGCGAAGGTGGCGAGCTTGCCCGCCTGCTCCTGGATCGCGGCGATCACGGTGGGGTGCTGGTAGCCGATGTTGGTGTAGACGAGCCCGCTGGTGAAGTCGAGGTAGCGGTTGCCGTCGTAGTCCCAGAAGTAGGACCCCTCGGCGCCGGCGACGGCGAGCGGGTCGATGAGGCCCTGGGCGGACCAGGAGTGGAACACGTGCGCGCGGTCCGCGGCCTTCACGGCCGCACCGGCCGCGGGGTCGGCGGACGGGGCATGAGGGGCATGAGGGGTCATGCGGCGAGCCTAGGCGCTGGTGAGGGCCGCCTCCATGGCCACCTTGTACGGCCTGGGGCGGATGGGTCGGCAGGGTGTCGGGTCCGGCCCGGTGGATCCGGTGGAACCCGCGGAACCCGCGGAACCCGTACCAGCCCATCCCTTGTCATTGACAGCATGCTGTCGTCATGACAGTCTTCTGTCATCTAGCCGAGGAGGTCACCATGACCAGCAACAGCAGAACCGTGCATCTCGCCGTCTACGACACCTTCGCCGACTGGGAGACCGGGCACACCACCGCCCATCTCGCACGGAACGGGTACACCGTCCGGACCGTGGGGCCTTCCCGGGAGCCGGTGACGACCATGGGCGGCCTGCGCGTCCAGCCCGACCTGTCGCTGGACGAACTGCGTTCGCAGGACAGCGCGTTGCTCATCCTGACCGGTGCGGACACGTGGGACGCGGGCGACGGGCTGGCCCCGTTCGCGCGGGCGGCACGGGGCTTCCTGGACGCGGGGGTCCCGGTCGCGGCGATCTGCGGGGCGACGGCCGGGCTGGCGCGGGAAGGGCTGCTGGACGGCCGCGCGCACACGAGCGCCGTCTCCTTCTACCTCGCGGCGACGGGGTACGCGGGCGGCTCGCGGTACGTGGACGCGGACGCGGTCACGGACGGCGGGCTGATCACGGCCGGGCCGACGGAGCCAGTGGCGTTCGCGCGGGAGGTCTTCGCACTGCTCGGGGTGTACGGGCCGGAGAAGCTGGACGCGTGGTACCGGCTGTTCCACGACTCGGACGCGAGCGCGTACGAGGTGCTGGAAGGTGAGTGAGGGCACGGGCGGGGAGGAAGTCCGCGCCCAGCAGGATCTGTTGAGCCGGACGGCGTTGACGGTGTTCCGGCTGAACGGGCAGTTCCTCGGGGTGGCCGACGAGCTGGCGCGGCCGGGCGGTCTCACGGCGGCGTGGTGGCAGGTGCTGGGGGCGGTGCTGCGGGAGCCGTTGCCGGTGGCGGGGATCGCCCGGGCGATGGGGATCACCCGGCAGAGCGTGCAGCGGATCGCGGACCTGCTGGTCGGGCGGGGGCTCGCGGAGTACGTGGAGAATCCGGCCCATCGCCGGGCGAAGCTGTTGCGGGTGACGGAGGCGGGGCGGGAGGCGGTCTCCCGGATCGGCCCGCCGCACGCGGAGTTCGCCGCGAGGCTCGCGGGGGAGCTGGGGGTGGAGGGGCTGGCGGAGACGGTGCGGGTGCTTGAGCGGTTGTCGGGGGCGGTGGAGAACCTGACCGCTGCGGAGTCGCCCGGCCCCGGCCCGTCCGGCGCGCTTGAGGACGGAACCGTGCCAATGTCGGGCCCGACCCCCCGTGCCGGGTCGCCCAACCCCAGCCCGTCCGGCGCTTGAGGACGGAACCGTGCCGATGTCGGGCCTCCGCCTTGCGCGGTTGGCTCCTCCGGGGCACCGGCGTTGTTGCGTGCATCGCCCCTGTCCGATCAAGGGTTCCGTCCTCAAACGCCGGACGGGCTGGAGAGTGCGGGCCCGATCCTCGAACGCCGGACGGGCTGGAGAG
>NZ_JBIVUV010000016.1:0-104194 GCF_044768525.1 Streptomyces sp. NPDC091287 | reverse complement strand
AGTGCGGGCCCGATCCTCGAACGCCGGACGGGCTGAAGAGTGCGGGCCCGATCCTCGAACGCCGGACGGGCTGAAGAGTGCGGGCCCGATCCTCGAACGCCGGACGGGCTGAAGAGTGCGGGCCCGATCCTCGAGCGTCGGAAGCCCTGGAGGGGGGAACCAAGGGGGCGGGGTGTCGTGTCCTGAGACGGGGAGGCGGGGGCGGCGGCGAGGGGCGGCGTTATCCTCGTGCGGGCCGCACGGGGGAGGAAGCGCACCATGGACAAGCTCGGGTCCGACGACCCGCACCGCATCGGTGCGTACCGCCTCCTCGGCCGCCTGGGCGAGGGCGGCATGGGCCAGGTCTTCCTCGCCCGCTCCGACCGCGGCCGCACCGTCGCCCTCAAGCTCGTCCGCCGCGAGCTCGCCGAGCAGCCCGAATTCCGGGCCCGCTTCCGCCAGGAGGTCCGTGCCGCGCACCGCGTCGGCGGGGCCTGGACCGCACCGGTGCTGGACTCCGACACCGAGGCCCCCGTCCCCTGGGTCGCCACCGGATACGTCGCCGGGCCCTCCCTCCAGCGCATCGTCTCGGGCCGCCCCGGCGCCCCGGTCACGGACTCGGGGGCGTACGGGCCGCTGCCGTTGCGTTCCGTACGGTTCCTCGGCTCCGGGCTCGCCCACGCGCTCCAGCACATCCATGGGGCCGGGCTCATCCACCGGGACCTGAAGCCCTCCAACGTCCTGATGACCATCGACGGCCCACGGGTCATCGACTTCGGCATCGCCCGCGCCCTGGATTCCGTGCCCGAGGGCGATCTGACCCGCACCGGGGCCCTGGTCGGCTCCCCCGGCTTCATGGCCCCCGAGCAGGTGCGCGGCGAGCGCGTGACCACCGCGTGCGACGTGTTCTGCCTCGGGTCCGTCCTCGCGTACGCCGCGTCGGGCCGGCTGCCGTTCGGTACGACGGAGAGCGGCGGGGTCCACGCCCTGATGTTCCGGATAGCCCAGGAGGACCCGGACCTGACCGGGGTTCCGGAGGGGCTGGCCGGCGTCGTCCGGGACTGCCTGGCGAAGGACCCGGCGGCCCGCCCCGGCACCGGCGAGATCCTGGCCCGCCTGGGCGAGGCGGAGGCGGACGAACCCTGGCTGCCCGCGACCCTGATCGCCCAACTCGGCCGCCATGCCGTGGGGTTGCTCGACGCGGAGGACCCGGAGGACCCGCAGCACTCGCAGCACCCGCACCCGCAGGCCGCCCCGACGAGCCCGGAGACGGCGGGTAGCCCCGCACGGCCGCCCGTCGCCCCGATACCGCCCGGGCCCCACCCGTACGCTCCGCAGCACTCGCCGTACGGCACCCCCGCCGCCCCGCAGCCCGCCCCGCAGCCGACCCCCGCCCGTACCACCGAACAGCCCTTCCCCCCGGCCTACTTCGTGCCCACCCCTCCCCCACCCGCCCGGGAGCGCCGCTCCGCCGGGGCCACCGCCGCGCTGGTCGCCGTCGCCGTGGTCGTGGCGATCGGGGCGGGCGGATCGGTGTACGCGTTCATGAACGGCACCGCCCCGGGGACGACCGCCTCCCCCGGCCCCTCGGGCTCCGCCGAAACCGGCGGCGGGCAGCAGGGCGGCGAGGGAGCCGTCCCGAAGGGCTTCCTGGGGACCTGGACCGGCTCCATACCCGGCGAACAGGGCGCTTCCTCAAGGACGTTGACCATCCGGCAGGGGAAAGTGGGCGACCAGGTCCTCGTCCTCACCGCCGAGGGGCCCCTCGCCTCCGGATCCACGTACCACTGCGAGTTCACCGCCCCCCTCTCCGACCGGCCCGCCGGGGACGGCCCGGTCCGTATCGGACCCTCCACGGTGTCCTCCGGCCGCCCGGCCTCCTCCTGCACGCCCGGGAAGCCCACCGAACTGACCCTGCTCCCGGACGGGGACCTGCGCCGGTCCACGGCCGGGACGGGCGAGAGCCTGATCTACACCAGGTCGGACTGAGAGGCTCCGGGAACCGGTGCACCGGACTGCTCCACGCCCGCCCCGGAGGACGGCGTCCGCAGCGCCCGGGTGATCAGCGCCGCGCCGCCCAGCAGCACGAGCACCACCACCATCGCGTTCCGCAGCCCCACGTGGTCGGCCAGGAAGCCCAGCGAGGGCGGGCCGACCAGGAACGCCGCGTAGCCCGCCGTCGACACCGCCGCGACCCGGGCCGAAGCGTTCCGCACGCCCTCGCCCGCCGCCGAGATCGTGACCGGGAAACCGAGCGAGGCGCCGAGGCCCCACAGCACCACGGCCGCCCCGGCGAGCAGCGCGTTGTCGGAGAAGACCACCAGGGCCACGCCGGCCGCCGCCACCAGGGCGCTGGCCCGGACCACGGCCGCCGGGCCGTAGCGCACCAGCAGGGGCCCGCCGGTGAACCGGCCCGTCGTCATCGCGACCGCGAACAGCATGAACGTCAGCGAACCGGCCGTCGCACTCGTCCCGTGGCCGTCCACCATCAGCAGCGGCAGCCAGTCGTTGGCGGAGCCCTCCGCGAAGGCCATGGCCAGCACGATGAGACCGATCAGCACCAGCCGACGGTCCCGCCAGACCGCCACCTGCGCGCGCACGCCTCCGGTCCGCGCCCCGCCACCGTTCTCCCCGTCACCGGCCGCCGCCCCCTCCTGCCCCGTGCCCGCCGGCACCGCCCGTACGGTCCACACCCCGGCCGCCGCGACGGCGGCGGCTATCGCCGCCAGGTGCCAGCCGACCGGGAACCGGACCGCCGTCAGCCCCATCCCGACCAGCGCGCCGACCACGGTCCCCAGGCTGAAGCAGCCGTGCAGCACCGGCAGGACCGGGCGGCCCAGGGTCCGTTCGACGGCCGCGCCCTCGATGTTGAACGCCACCTCCGCCAGGCCCATCCCGGCGCCGAACAGCGCCAGTCCGCAGAACACCCCGGCCGACGCCTCCAGTGCCGCGCCCCCGGCGACCACCAGCAGCCCGGCCACGAGGAGCCCCGCCCCGGCGGCGATCACCGGCCGCCCGCCGCGCCTGCGCACCAGCCCGCCGGAGACCAGCACCCCGGCCATCGACCCGATGGAGAGCCCGAACAGCACGAGGCCCATCGATCCGGTCGTCACGTCCAGGGCGTCCCGGACGGCCGGGGTGCGGGCGACCCAGGACGCCATGCTCACCCCGGTGGCGAGCATGAAGAGGAAGAGCGCCGCGCGCCAGCGGCGGGTGGTGGCGTCCATGACCGGCGGGTTCTTCATGGGGGTCGGGCCTCGACAGACAGGTGGGGAGCGTTTCCGGCGTAGAAGCGTACGCCCGGAGCGTACGCTCGTACATTCCCTTCGGCGACCCGTCGGCCGCACGGCCGCCGCTCCCCCGCGCTCTATGCTGCGAGGAGGACCCGAGCCCACCGAGGAGGCCGCGTGGCGACAGGGCGCACCGACCCCGAACGGCGGGACCGCATCATCGACGCCGTGCTGGACCTCATCGTCGACGAGGGCGTCGCGGGTGTCTCGCACCGTAAGGTCGCCGCCCGCGCGGGCGTTCCGCTCGGCTCGATGACGTACCACTTCTCCGGCATGGACGAGCTGCTGCACGAGGCGTTCACACGCTTCTCCGGCACGATCGTCGCCGTCTTCGAGGAACGCCTCGGCGCCGCGAGCACCCCCGACGAGGCGCGCGGGGCCGTCGCCGATCTCGTCCACCACCTCTCCGGCGGCAACCAGCGCGAGCTGATCCTCACCCACGAGCTCTACACCCTCGCCGCGCGCCGGCCCGCCTACCGCGAGCTCACCCGCACCTGGATGGGCCGCAGCCGCCGCGCCCTGGAATGGCACTTCGACCCGGCCACCGCCCGTCAGCTCGACGCGCTCATCGAGGGCCTGTCCATCCACCGAGCCCTGGAGACCGAGCCCCACGAGCGCGCCCTGACGGTCGAGGCGATCGCGCGGATCACGGCGCCGGACCCCGCGGGGCCCCAGGGGACGGAACGCGACTGAGGCGTCCCGGCCTTTCCCGCCCAGTGTTTGCATGGGCATGTATCTTGTTGCTTATCGCAGTCAAGAAGGGGAGCCGTCCGTGACGATCCGCCAGCAGCCGCGCGCCGCCTCCGACCAAACCATGTGGGAGGCCGTCCTCGGCCTGCACACTTTCGTGGAGCGCCAGCTCGCGCACACCCTTCAGCGCCGCTTCGGCGTCGGCCTCTCCGAGTACCGCGCTCTGGAGGCCCTCACCCGGGCCGAGAGTGGCGAATACCGCATGCAGGAGCTCGCGGACCGCGTCGGCCTGAGCCAGAGCTCCGTGACCCGCCTGGTGGGGCGGCTGGAAAGCGCAGGCTACGCCTACAAGGACCACTGCGCCGACGACAAGCGCGGCGTCTACGCCGTCATCACCGACGAGGGCCGCAAGCACTACCAGGACGCCCGCGCCACGTACGCCGAGATCCTCAGTTCGGCCCTCAACACCGCGAGCGCCGACGACCAGCTCGCCCGCGCGGTGCAGGCACTGCGCGGCGCCGCCGCCTGACACGACCGCGCCGGACGGCGGGACCCGCCACCATCGGGAACGACCGCCGGGCCGGCATCGCCCCCGTACGCCGAACGACTCCGACCGGTACGCCACAGGCGCCCGCCCACCCCGTCACGAGGGGGTGGGCGGGCGCCTGTGGCGTACCGGTCGGAGAAGTGTCAGACCTGAAGTGCGCCTGTCCGGTCGGCGATCGGCCCGGAACTGGGTGCGGCCGCCGTCTCGGGCTTCGTACGGTCGGCGAGCTTGAGCCAGATGACCCCGACGATGATGACGGCGAGCCAGATGCCCTTGGCCGGGGTGAGGGTCTCGTCGAAGAAGAGCGGGCCGAGAACCGCGGCGCCGACCGCGCCGATCCCCGCCCAGACGGCATAGCCGATGCTCACGTCGATCGTGCGGAGAGCGAGGCTCAGCGCGTAGAGCGTGAGCAGGAAGAACACCACGGCGACCAGGGACCAGGTCAGGACGGTGAAGCCTTCACTGCCGCCGACGGCGAGCGCGTACCCGATCTCGAAGACTCCGGCGAGAAGGAGGGAGAGCCAGGCGTTGGTGGAGCTCTTGGCCGTGTTGGACATGGGAGGTGAGTCCTCTCAGGGATGTCTGCGATGTCGTCGGGTGGTTGCACGGTGTGCGCGAGGCGTGCGAGGTGTGCGGGGCGTGCGAGGTCAGGAGTCGGGTGCCGAGCTCCGGCTCAGGCGGAACCGCTCAGCTGGAGGCCGACGACGCCACCGATGACGAGGAGAATGCCGATCGCCTTGTTCGCGTTCAGCCGCTGGCCGAAGAACAGCGCGCCGAGGACGGTGATGCCGACGCCCGCGACGGACGTCCACAGGGCGTAGCCGACGCCGACGTCGAACGTCAGCAGCGCCTTGCTGAGGAAGAAGGTCGCGGCGGCGCCGCTGGCCAGGGTGATGCCGGTCCACTTGCGGTTCTTGAAGCCCTCGGCCTTTCCGGCGGCGATGGCGACCAAGATCTCGAAGGCGACGGCGATGGCGAGGTGGAGCCAGTGCATGGGAGGTCCTTCCGTGCGGTGAGTTGAGCGACCTGAGCATAATTGCCTGCACATGCAAGAAAATGCTGGGCGTAAGACTGCGCCGCAGCGGCTCGGCCCAGGGCATTAATATTGCATGTGCAAGTAATCAGTGTCAAGCACGTCTCTACGAAGGGGAGTTGTCCAGCGCCGAGCCTCCCCGCCGTCGCCGGGACGGCAGACAGGGAGCCGCCCGTAAGCGGCCGGAAGCGGCGGGAAGCGGCGGGAAGCGGCGGGAAGGTGCGGGAAGTGGCGGGGAAACCCCTTGCGGGAGCGCTCCCGCACCTGAAAGATCCCGCGCATGACTTCTCCGTCGCCCGTGCTGCGCCCGTACCGCCCCGAGGACCGCGAGGCCCTCTTCGACATCTGCGTACGCACGGGGCACGAGGGCGGGGACGCCCGCCACCTCTACCCGGACCCGGGCCTGCTGCCGAACATCTTCGCCGCGCCCTACGTCGCCCTGGAGCCGGAGCTGGCCTTCGTGATCGAGGACGGCGGGCGCGCGGTCGGCTACATCCTCGGTACGGCGGACACCGCGTCCTTCGTCGACCGCTACCGCGCCCAATGGCTCCCCGGCCTCGCCGAGCGCTACCCGGCCCCCGTACGCGAACCCGCCTCCCCCGCCGAGCGGATGACCGCCCTGATGCACGACCCCGAGGCCATGATCGTGCCGGAGCTGGCCGACTATCCGGCCCACCTGCACATCGACCTGCTCCCGACGCACCAGCGGTCCGGACACGGGCGACGGCTCATGGAGGCCTTCCTCGCCGCCCTGAACGAACAGGGCGTCCAGGCCGTTCACTTGGGCATGCTCACCGTCAACACCCGGGCCCGCGCCTTCTACGACCGCGTCGGCTTCCACGAGATCGCGGTTCCGGACGCGGGGCCCGTGACATATCTCGGTCGCTCAACTCAGTAACGCGTACGCCGCGTTGAACAGAATCAGCGTGTGCACGAACCGACCCGGGCGCGTGGGCGGGTACCGCCACATCAGCGGCCAGGTGTCACCCCCGATCGCCGGTACGGGAACGTAACTGATCCGGCCCGTGGCCGCGTTGAACGTCGTCACCGCGCGCGGCCACGGCCGCCCGGCCGTGGAGCCCGCCGGGACGAGAAAGTACACCCCGCGCCGGCCGTTCGACTCGGTGACGACGGGTCCCGGTTCGCCGCCGACCAACTCCTCCATCAGGTCGGCCAGCCGCCGCCCGTCGTCGCCGTCCACGCGGATTGCGTCGAATTGCACGCCCGCCTTGCGGAGATGAAATCCGGAGTCCGGAATCCACTCGGCCCTCAGCCCACCATTAAGTGCGTTCACGAGACGATTGTGACCCCGATCACCTAGCGTTCTCCGTACCTGCCGAGGTGCGTCGTACAGCCGTTGACCTGCTCGAACTTCTCTGAAGTGGGGTGGATTTCAACGACTTCGAGTAATGACCGGTTGAGTTCGGTTGAGTCGAAATGAGATCGCGTAATGGCGAGTGCTGAGAACAAGCAGACCGCGAGCCCGATGGCCCTCATGGTGGCGGAAGTGGCCCGGACGTTGCGTATCCAGCGGGGGTGGACACAGGAACAGCTCGGCCTGGAGATCGGCTACTCGGCAGCGGCCGTGAGCGCCATGGAGACGTGCGCGCAGCCGGCGAGCGACGCGATGCTGGTGGAGCTCGAACGCGTACTCGGCAACGGGACCGGCGTGTTCGAGACCGCGCGGCGGTTCATGCGGATGGAGAAGTACCCGCGTCAGTTCCAGGACTACGCGCTGCTGGAGCAGGCGGCGGTCAGCCTCCAGCTGTTCGCGACGAACGTCATCCACGGGCTGTTCCAGACGGAGGCGTACGCGCGTGCGCTGATCGGCGGCGGCTACCCGCCGCTCTCCGACCAGCGCGTGGAGGAGCTGGTCCAGCTGCGGATGGAGCGCAAGGCCCTCTTCGACCGCGACCCGCTCCCGATGATCGAGATCATCATCGACGAGGCCGTCCTGCGCCGGGTCATCGGCAGCGAGGAGATCATGCGGGAGCAGCTGCTCCACCTCGTGGAGTGCGCACGCCGCCGCAATGTAACGCTGCTGGTGCTGCCGCTGGACGCCGGGAAGTATGGGGAGTACGCAGGAGCTCGCGGATCGATGAACCTGCTGGAGACTCCGGCGCACGAGCACCTCGTCTATCTGGAGCCGCAGGACGAGAGTCTGCTGATCAGTGACCCGGCAAAGGTGAGCACGTACGCTCAGCGCTATGCGAAGATCCGGTCACAGGCCCTGGGTCCTCGTGAATCGCTGGACCTCATCAAGCGGTTGGCAGGAGTAGCGGAATGAGCAGCACCCTCCGATGGTTCAAGTCGAGCTACAGCAGCGACAGCGGCGGTGACTGCATCGAGGTCGCCTTCGCCTGGCACAAGTCCTCCTACAGCAGCGGCAGCGGCGGCGAGTGCATCGAGGTGGCCACCTGCCCCCACGCCGTCCACGTCCGTGACTCCAAGGTCCCCGAAGGCCCCGCCTTCGCCGTCGCGCCCGACGCGTGGTCCGCGTTCCTCGGCTGGACGGGCTGACAGCCCGGCGTCACCGCTCCAGTGGTCTGCCTCCCGGTGTGCATCGCCACGCCAGGAGGCAGTCCACTCACATACGGCGTGACTCCGTCACGCGGCCAGCTTCACGGAGTTGATCGGCGTGAAGTCGTAGTCGTAGTACGTGCCGGCCGCCTGGTTGCCCCCGCAGCCGGTGCCGTTGGAGCCCGTGCACCGGTACGCCTTGGCCCCGCCGGTCTGGTTGTTGAACCAGCGCTTCATGCCGATCTGGTCGTAGATCCTGTGGGTCCCGTACGAGTAGAACGCGTGGCTCGGCCTGTCGCCGTTCCAGCTTGCGTTGGGGTACAGACAGACCGCCCCGGACGGGCAGCCGTGGATCGTGGCCGCCGCTTCCACCGCGGTGGCCGATCCGCCCAACGTGAGGACGGCGCCGGTGGCGAGTGCCGTGGCGGCCATCGCTGTCCTCTTGATGGTGCTCCGAAACTGACGCATGCGCACTTTCCCCCATCTGGTCGGTCTTGGGTCCTTCTTCGCCCCTTTAGGGGCTTCTCCAACGATGATGAAGAGGCCCGTGAAGACGGGTCCAAGGGTTTTCAGCAGACGGCAAACGGATGCGTTCATTCGGGGGACCCATGAAACTCCGTATCCATTTCACAGCAGACGACCTGACACGCATCACGGTGGCTCCCCACCCCGATCCCATGTGGGAGCTGGTCACCAGCCTGCACGCACTCCGGGCCCCGCGGGCCGCCCCCGGCCACACGCCGTGGCTGGAGCACGTCCGCGGACGGCTGGCCAGAAGCGACCTGAGAGATCCGATCCGGCTGCTCACCACGCTTGTTCCGGCCCGGGGAACATTCCCCGACTTTCTGACCCCACCCCACAAGGGCGGGATGGAGGTCGCCCGTGACCTGATTCTCGCCACGCCGACGGATCGCGTGCGCGCCGAGCTTGCCGCATGCTGCAAGCAGCGGACGCCGCCCGACCGGCTCCGGCGGCTCGCGGAAGGCGACCGTGCTGCCCGACAGGAGCTCGACGCCGCCCTTACCGTCTACTTCCGCGAACTCCTCTCCCCACAAAGGCAACTGATCGACGACGCGGTGCACAACGACCGCGCGCATCACAGCCGGGACCTGCTGGAAGGGGGCGCCGAACGGCTGCTGACCACGCTGTCGCCCTGCATCCGCTGGGAGCCGCCGACGCTGGTCGCCGACTATCCGCGCGACGGCGACCTCCACCTGCGGGGGCGGGGTATCTCGCTGATCCCGTCCTTCTTCTGCACGGGGCGCCCCATCACTCTCATCGACCCCGGCCTCCCCCCGGTGCTGGTCTACCCCGCGAGCCGTCGCCCCGACCGTGCGGACACCCTCGACGCCCTGCCCGAACTGCTGGGCCGCACCCGGGCCATGGCCTTGTGCGCTCTGGCCTCACCGTGTTCGACGGGCGAACTGGCCGTGCGGATCGGTGTGTCGATCGCGAGCGCGAGCAAGCACGCGTCGGTACTGCGCAAGGCGAGGCTCATCACCAGTACGCGCAGGGGCTGCGAAGTGGTGCACGCCCTCACCCCGCTCGGGCGTGAGGTGGCGCAGGGGCGAAGGCGCGGATCGTGGTGCGGTGAGTGACGTCCCGTTGTGGGCACGGCTGGTGCCGGGTTGCCCGTCCCCCTGAGAATGGTGCGGTTCGATACGGCAGCTCGATACGACCAGTTCGATACGGGCGACTCTGGGCGAGGAGACGACGACACCGTGGATCCGATCACGCTGGCAGGCATCACGGCCGTGGCACTGAACGAGGGCGTCAGGTTCCTTTACGACCAGGCGGGCGAGGTCCTGCGGAACTACCGCGAGCGGCGCGCGGCCACCACGGAGCTGCCCCCGGAGCTGTTCGAGTCGTCATCGGCCGAGGCCGGGGAGTCCGGGGAGTCCGGGGAATCCAGGGAACTCGTCGCCGACCTGGACACGGTCGCCCGGCTCGAATCCGAGCTGCGTGGCCTCCGCCGCGACCTGGGCGAGTACGGACAGGGCGTGGACCTCGTCGACCCGCGGGACTCCGAGGTCCTCGCGCTCGTGGACGGGCTGCGCCGCACCCTTGAGGCGGTCTACGGGGCGCCCATCGTGTTCCTCGGGGAGCCGCGGCCGGACGCGGTCCGGATCCGCGGTGGGGTGGAGGTGCAGGAGGTCCGCGGTTACGTGGCGGGGGTCCGCGGCCTGCCCGCCTCCGGCGGGGACATCACGGGCACGGTGCGTGCCGACACCGTCGAGGAGGGTGGCCGGGCGATCGGCGTCGACCTCACGGAGTGACCCCGGCCCGGTACGACGGATCGCCGGGGCCGACGGGCGTGCCGGGTCCGGTGAGCAGCCGCGCCTCCACCTCGGCCCCCGGGACGAGGACCGCGAACGCCGCGATCAGGTCCACGTGGTCGAGGTCGGCCAGCCGCGGTGAGCCCAGGATCCCCTCCAGCGCCCGGCGCGCGTCCGCGGCGTCCGGGCCGCCGCGCAGCACGGTCACGACGAGGGTCTCGGCCACGTCGCCGAGGGAGGCGCCGTGCGTCCGGGCGGCCTCGGGCCACAGCAGCCGCAGGTCCTCGTACCGGCCCAGGCGCGCCGCCGTCCCGGCCAGTTCGGTGAACGCCTGGGTCCGCTGTCCGAGGCCTTCGATCTCCCAGGCGCTGCGGACGGCGCCGGCCAGCTCGGACGTGGCCCGCCTGTCGTCGCCGGCCTCGTGGAAGGCCTCGGCCAGTCCGGCCGACGTCTGGACCCTGCGTCGCAGCGTGGCGTCGAAGTCGTCACGCTCCTGCGCCTCGCGCGGATGGTGGGCACCGACGAAAAGGAGGGAACTCCCTTTGAACAAGGCTCGGGAGAGGGCCTTGCCCCGCTCTCGGGACGCTTCCCGGACGGCTTCGGGCCAACCGAATCGGGTGGCCTGGAGCAGGCACCAGACCGCCCCCTCCTCGTCGCTGCCGTGGAGCCACACGTCCTCCGGCAGCCCCGCGAGCCGCCCGAGGATCCCGTCGACGGTGGAGCGCAGAGCCGCGCGGGCCTCCTCGAACGCCCAGTGGTCGTCGCCGGCCCGCAGGACGCGGGCCGCCAGTTCCTGATCGTACGGAGAGTCCCCGCGCGGCGGCGCACCTGAAGCGGGCGCCTGGTGGAGTGGCTGCGGCAGCAGCGCCAGCTCCGCGAACTCGCCGTGGACCGCCAGCACATGCCGTACGTCGCCCAGGTGCATCAGAACGGTGGGCTCAAAGCGTGACGTAGGCGTTCGGGCCACCGTGACGGCCTCGGCGGGCAGTCGGGCCCGCAGCAGGTTCTTCACGAGACGGTCGGCGTCGCGCCGGCGGCGCCGCTCCTGGGGCAGTGCCGTGAACCAGGCGGCGGCCTCGGCGCCGAGGGCCTCGGCGCGCTCCCGGTCGCCGCGTACGTGCGCCGCCCAGGCCAGCGCCGCCCGGGCCGGCCCGACCGCCTCGGTCCCGCGCCCTCCGCGGACCACCGTACGGGCCACCGCGTCCGCCAGACGGTCACGGCCGCCGTCGGCGAGGACCAGGGCGGCCTGGGCCCACAGGTGGTACGGGATCCGGTCGGCGGCCTCGCGGGCGGCGACGGTCAGCGCCTCGCGGCGCTCGGGCCGGATCTCGGCGCGGGCCGACCAGGCCAGGGCCCGGACGTGTTCGGAGGGGTGGTCCTCGCGCAGCCGGCCGGCCTCCTGCCGGGCCCGGTCGGTCTGCCCGGCAGAGGCCAGGGCCCGTACGACGGCCAGCCGTATCCCGACGTTGCACAGGCCGTGGAAGGCGTCGACATGCCCGGCGTGCAGGTCGTCGTCCCCGGTGTGCGAGGCCGTCACGAGGGCGTTGAGCAGTGCGGGGGCCGCCGGATCGCCGATGTGGGCCATGAAGGTGGTGTGGTGCAGCAGGACCCGGATGTCTCCGGGATCCTGGTGCACCAGGGCCGCTTCTCCCGCCGCGCGCGCCGTGGCGATACCGTCCGGGCCGAGGCGCGCCGCCTGGACGATCCGGGCCAGCAGGACGGCGCTGTCGGAGAGCCCTCCCCCGCCCGGGCCCCTCCGCTCGACGAGCCGGGGCAGGTGCGCCTCCAGTTCACCCCGGGCGGCGTGCACCAGCAGCACGGAGTCGGCGACGTCCGACCTGAACAGCAGCGATGACCAGGCATGCTTGTCGTCCCACGGCGGGAGGTGGCCGGCCGCCATCGAACTGCCCAGCCGGTCGAGCAGATCCGGGTCCCGCTCCCCGGACGCCGTGAACGCCGCGAGCGCCGCGTGGGTGAGGATTCCGGTGAACGCGCGGGCGCGGGCGATGTCTTCGCGGATCCGCAGTGCCGGTCCCGTAGCCGCCTCGGGTCCGGCCTCCTCCAGGAGGAACGCCGCGAGGTGGCCGAGGAACTCGTCGTCGGCGACGTCCAGGACGGGGGCGAACTCCTCCTTGCCGAACCGGACCGCCAACGGGGCCAGCAGCACGGCGACGGCCGGGGACCAGTCGTCGCCGGTCTCACCGAATCCACCGTGAGCGACCTCGTGCAGGGCGGCCGCGGCGTCGCCGGGCGAGCGGGCCCCCAGAGCGGCCACGATCATCAGCAGCCACAGCAGGGCGGCATCCTGCGGATAGGTGCGGGCCTTGGCGATCCCTGCCGCCGTCCCCCACCGCAGGGCGGCCCGCACCGGGGTCACGGCGTCGGCCTCCCGGCGGGCGCGCACCAGATCGAGGGCCAGAGCGGCTGCCCGGGGGTGGGTGTGGGCGGCCAGGGCGGCCTCCAGCGCGAGGCGGAGCGTGTCCAGGTGCGGCTCCCTGCCGGGCGCGTCCGCACGCTGCGCGGCGAGGTAGGCCGGGGAGCTCGCCAGAGCGTGGAGGCGGTCCCGGGACACCCTGCTCCGGGCCGGGCTGCCCGCCGCGGCCTCGACGGCGGTCATCAGGTGGTCGGGGAGGTGCCGCAGCAGGTACGGGTCGTCGCAGCCGCCCCAGTCGTCCGCCCACACGGCGAACGCGTGGTCGGCGATGCGCCGATGGCCCTCGCCCGCGTCGATGAAGGGGTCGTCCCCCGCGTGCAGGAACTCCGCGAACGACCGGTGGAAGAGCGTCCACGGTCCGCGCGGTCCGCCGGCCCGCAGGAACTGCCCGAGGACGCCGACGGCGTCGAGCACCTCCTGCTCCGTGCGGTCGAGCAGATCAGCCAGCCGTGCGGCGGTGAAGCCGTCCTCCCGGGCGGCGGTGAAGCCGTCCTCCCGGGCGGCGGCCAGCAGCGCGAGGACCGGACGGAAGACGGTACGCCAGCGTTCCTCGGCTTCCATGCTGCCGGCCGGACGGACCTCCCGGACCATGAACTGGCGGTAGACGCCATGGAGTTCGCGCGGGAGCGCCCCCGTGCCGCCCGACCCAAGCTCCTGCCCGATGTCGGCCGGCGGCTCCTCCGTGAGGTGGCGCACGTAGAGGTAGTTGCCCGCGCCGAAGTCGGCCAGCTTCCGGGCCAGGGCCTCCTGCTCCGGCCCGGCGAGCCCCGTGCCCCGTAACCGCACGCGGGCGTACGCCAGGAGGTCGGCGGTGGGATCCGGGGCATCGTCCACCAGGTCGAGCACGACGGCGTCGGGCAGGGTCCGAACGGCGGCGGTGACCCGGGTGTCGTGCCGCGAGGTGAGCACGAAGCGCAGCGGGATCCGGTCCGTGCCGTCGAGGACGAGCTCGGCGATCGTCCGGCGGCCCCGGTAGGTGAGCGATTCGTCCAGCGCGTCGACGACGGCCACCGGCCGGTCCGTCGGGGCGAGAAGTTCGAGCGGCCGGCACACCAGTTGCTCGAAGGCCTCGTCGGCGGTGGTTCGGGAGAAGGTGACTCGCATCCCGATCACGCTCGCGCCCGGATGGACCGTACCGGCGCTGGCGGTGCCTTTGATGATGCGCAGCTCCCCGGCACTCCCCGAACGCTCCTGCGCCACCCTGGCCAGGGCGTCGGCGAACCCCGGTACCGTCACGCTGAACTGCTCGGCGAGCGACTCGGCGAAGCGCACCGGATCGCAACTGCTGCGGCTGGCCGCGCGGCACCGGTACACCGCCGCGCCCGCGACCGGCGTGTCGCCCCAAAGATGTTGTACGGCAGCGGACTTGCCGGTTCCGGGTGCTCCGGTGAGGAACAGATGGCCGGACTCGGTCGCGGTCCAACGCCGTACGGCGTCGGAGAGCCAGCCACGCCCGACGAACGCGGCGACACCATCGCGCGACGACGGATCGGCAGCCATGCCCGAAGGGTACGCGGGGAGTGTCCGGCGTGTCCGGCGCGTCCGACGGATCAGCGCCGGGCGGCACAGCCCTCAGGCCGCCGCGGCCAGGTCCCGGGCCCTCAGCGCCAGCCACAGGTCGTAGCGGGCGCTCGGGGGCCGGAGCAGCGAGCGCTGGAGGACCGTTTCGAGGCGGGTCAGGCGTTTGCGGGCGCCGGGCACGCTGATGCCCAGCTCGGCGGCGGCCGGCCCCAGGCGGCCCTCGCAGCGCAGCCAGGTGCGCAGGGTCTCCTCGGCCCCGAGGACGGGGGCCAGTTGCTGGTCCGCCCAGTGCAGTACGGCGGGGCAGAGCAGGACCTCGTCGAGAGCCCGCTCCGCCTCTCGCGCACCGGATCCGGTGGGGGCGTACGGGGCGGGCTCGGGGGTGCACGCCGGGGCGGGGGTGGCGCGGACGCGCAGCGCCAGGTCGAGGGCGGCCTGGTCGGCCAGCCGGTGCAGGTCGAGGCCGAGCAGCTCGCCGATGAGCCGCAGCCGGGCGGCCAGGGTGTTGCGGTGGACCTTGAGGTGGTCGGTCGCGTGCGACGAGAACGCCAGCCAGGAGCCGGCCGTGGCCGCCAGCTCCTGGGCTCCGGGGTCCTGCGCGCGGCGCGGCAGATGGGTCAGCAGCGGGGCCAGCAGGTCGTGCGCCCACTGCCGCCCGGCCGGTCCGACGACGAACGCGGGATCCGGCGAGATCCCGAACCGGGCGTGCCGGGAAGGCAGTTCGCGGGCGACGGCCAGGGCGTGGAAGGCCTGGCGGTAACCGGTCGCGGTGTCGGCAAGCGGCACGGGTTCGCTGACGCCCACGACGCAGTCGCCGACCTGGGCGGCGACGGCCTCGTCGGTCGGGGCGGCCCCCTCCGCCGGCTCCTCCGCGGGCATCACCAGGATGAGGTGGCGGGCGTAGACGGGGCACCGCACGATCCAGGACCGGGCGCCGTCCGCGTCCACGCAGACCCGGGCCACCTCGTCGCGGCCGTCGCCCGAGCACTCCACGACACACACCCGTACCGGATCGGGCAGCCGCGGGCGCAGCGCTCCGGCGACCTGCCGGGCGGTGGAGAGCTGGCCCGTCATCAGCAGGTGCAGCACCGCCTCCCGGCCCCGGGACTCGGCGAGGTCGACCCGGCGGCGCTTGCGCTCCAGGGTCTCGGCCTGCCGGCACACGGACAGCGGCAGGACCACGTCGGCCAGCAGCGTGGCGAGCCCGGCGGCCACGGGCCGGGGGGTGACGACGGCGAGCACGGGGGCCGCGCGGTCGTCGGCGCTCAGGGGGAACAGCAGGGCGGTGTGCGCGCCGGTGTCGAGGGAGTACGCCTGGGCCCCGCGCTCCGTGAGGGCGCTCGCGCCCTCGGCGACGAGCCCCGCGATGTCGGGGACCACCGCCCGTGCCGTACGGGCCGCCGCGTGCAGCACCGTCCCGTCCGGGCCGACGAGCCCGGCCCAGCCGCCGGCCCGCCCGGCCAGCCAGCGCAGCAGCTCGGCGGTTCCGCCGGTGCGGGCCAGCCGGTGCATCAGCAGAAGGTCGTCCGCACGCTCCCGTGCTCGCACCTGTTTCCCCGTTCCCGCCCTGGACACGGCCGTAGCGCCGGTGGACCGCCCCGCACGACTGACTGTGCGGACCGATACCCCCGCGGCCGCCCCACTGGGCGCATTGAATCTCCCGTCTCCCTACCCTGCGTTCTATCGTCCGAACGTGTTCCAGCCCGTCGGGGGGCGGCTCCGGAAAACAGGGGGACGCGGGGGCGCGGGGATACGGGGACACGGGGACACGGGGACACGGGGGCACGGGGATACGGGGGCACGGGGGAAAGCGGCGGCAGCGGCTCACGGGGGTGGTCGCTGTCGTCGGCTCCCGCCCCGCGTCGATTGTCAGTGGTGCCTCTTATCGTCGTCGTCATGGGAGCCGGTCTCCGGCTCCGGCTTTCGACGTGCCAGGAAAGGCCCCCATGGAGTTCCGTATCGAACGCAGTGCCCTGACCGACGCCGTGTCCTGGGCGGCCCGTGTCCTGCCCGTGCGCTCGCCCGTCCCCGTGCTGGGCGGGCTGCTGCTGGACACGGAGAGCGGGGGCCGGGGCGAGGGCGGGCCGCTGAGGATCTCCGGGCTCGACTACGAGGCGTCCGCGCGCATCGACGTGGACGCCGAGGTCGTGCGGCCCGGGAAGGTGCTCGTCATGGGGCGGCGGCTGCTGGACATCTGCAAGGTGCTGCCCGAGGGGCCCGTGGAGTGCTCTGTGGAGGGCTCGCGGTTCACGGTGTCGGGCGACGGGGCCCGGTTCGGCCTCTCCGTGCTGCCGCTGGACGACTACCCCGCTCTGCCCCCGCTCCCGCAGGTCCGGGGCGCGGTGGACGCGGGGCTGTTCGCGGCGGCCGTGGCCGATGTGGCGGTGGCCGCGGGGCGCGACGACACGCTGCCCGCGCTCACCGGAATCCGGCTGGGGCTCGACGGCGACACGATGACGCTCGCCGCGACCGACCGGTACCGCTTCGCCGTACGGACCCTCCCGTGGAAGGCGACCACGCCCGGCGAGGCCGCCGACGTCATCGTCTCCGCCCGCCGCCTCACCGAGATCGCCCGCTCGCTGGGCCGGTCCGGGCTCGTGAGCGTCGCTCTGGACGCCGGTTCGGCGGGCTTCGAGCACTCCGGGATGCGGACCACGGTGCGGCTGCTGGAAGGCCGACTGCCGCGCCACGAGAAGCTGTTCGCGATGACGGACCCGTCGGTCGCGGTAGTGGACCGGGCCCGGCTGACGGAGGCCGTCAAGCGGGTCTCCGTCGTCGCCGACGGGGACAGCCCGGTGCAGATGACCTTCTCCCGCGCCGACGCGTCCGTAACTCTCCGCGCGGGTTACGAGGACGACGTGGCGTCCCAGCGGCTGCCGGCCGCCCTGGAGGGGGCCGAGGAGCTGACCGTGGCCTTCAACCCCGGCTATCTGGCGGACGCCCTGACGTCCTTCACGGACCCGTCCCTGCGGCTCCTGCTGCTGGGGGCCGGACAGCGCGCGATGATCACGGACGAGGCGGGCACGGACGTCCACCGGCACCTGCTGATGTCGGTGAAGCCGCAGTTGGGGTGACGGGCATCGGACACCGAAGCGGGGGCGCGCCCGGCGTGAGCCGGACACACCCCCGTTCGGGTGGGGTCCTCGGGGATCCTCAACGGCCCTCACGGGCAGCTGAGTCGGGGTACGGAATCAGCAGCTCAGGTTCGGGCCGGTGGTGGTGCCGAGGATCTGGGTGAACTGCGTGAACTTGTTGATGCGGCTCTGGACCTGCGCCGGGTTCCCGCCGTTGCACTCCAGAGCGCCGTTGATCGAGCGGATCGTCTCGCCGAAGCCGGCGTTGTTGACGATGGCGTTGTGCGGGGTCATGGTGCCGGGGCCGTTCTGGGTGTTCCAGTACCAGAGGCCGGTCTTCCACGCCACGGCGGCGTCCTGCTCCACCAGGTACGGGTTGGCGAGCAGGTTGATGCCCAGGGCGTCACCGGCGGCCTTGTAGTTGAAGTTCCAGCTCAGCTGGATCGGGCCGCGGCCGTAGTAGGCGGCCTGGCCGGCCGGGCAGCCGTACGACTGCGTGGTGTCGCAGTAGTGCGGGTAGTTCGCCTCGTTGACTTCCTTGATGTAGAACAGCCCGCCGGTCTCGTGGCTGACGTTGGCGAGGAAGGCCGCGGCCTCGCGCTTCTTCACTTCGTCGCTGCCGGTGTTGGCGAAGGCCGGGTAGGCGCTCAGGGCGTCGGTGAGGCCCTTGTACGTGTAGAAGGCGTTCCGGTTCGGGAACATCTGGTTGAACTGCGCCTCGCTGACGACGAAGCCGTTGTTCTCGCCCGGGTTCTCGCCGCCGGTGCCACAGGCGCCCTTGTCGGCCCAGACGTCCGACGTGCCCGGACGCTCGTTCTGGGTCCACCACTTCGCGGTGTAGTTGCGGCCGTTGTACGAGACCGCGCCACCGTTCGTGTAGACGGAGGAGGAGCTCCAGGCCGTGGCGCAGGTGGCTGCCTGCGCGGTGGTGGCGGGAAGAACGATGAGCGCCGCGACGATCGCGGCGAGCGCGACCAGCAGACTCATGACACGTCGGATCACGTGATCACACTCCTTGGACGCGGCGCGACGTCCGGCCTGCGCCGCAGTGGGGGTGCCGACACTCAAGCGAGGATGGTCTGGACCTGTCAAGGTCTAGACCATCCTCGAAGAAGGTGGTGGTCCCACCGGTTTCGGCCGCCGCCGCGCGGGGCGATCGCGTCAAGAGGGCCCTCAACAGCGCCTATTCCGGAGGGAGTCCATCCGGATCACCCGCGAACAGGAAGGGAACCGAAGGTAAAATCTTCCGGCCCGCCCAGCATGCGGACGGTTCCGGATGCCCCGTGGACACCCCGGAACCGGCGCGCTCAGCAGGTGAGTCCGGCTCCCGGGGCCACCCCGACGATGCCGGTGATGCGCTCGTACCGCTCCACCCGCGCGGTCACCGACCCCGGGTTGCCGCCGTCGCACTCCAGGGCCCCGTTGAGCGAACGGATCGTCTCGCCGAATCCGGCGCCGCCGACCATCGCGTCGTGGGACGTCATGGTGCCGGGGCCGTTCTGGGTGTTCCAGTACCAGAGGGCGGTGGCCCAGGCGACGGACGGATCCCGCTCGACCAGCCAGGGATCGTTCAGCAGGTCGAGCCCGAGGGCGTCCCCGGCGGCCTTGTAGTTGAAGTTCCAGCTGAACATGATCGGGCCGCGCCCGTAGTACGCCTCGCGCCCCGCCGGGCAGCCGAAGGGCTGGGTGTCGTCGCACTTGCGCCAGTAGTTGGCCTCGTTGATCTCCTTGACGTACTTCAGCCCCACCGACTCGAAGTCCGCGTGCGTCAGGAACGCCGCCGCCTCCCGGGCCCGCGTCTGCGGCGTACCGACGTTGGCGAAGCGGGGGTAGGCGTGCAGCGCGTCGATCAGACCCTGGTACGTGTAGAAGGGGTCGCGGTCCGGGAAGATCTCGTCGAACCGCTGCTCGCTGATGACGAAGTCGGAGACCCCTCCCGTACAGGCGCCCCGGTCCGACCAGGCGGATCCGGCGCCCGGATTCTCGCCCCGCGTCCACCACTTGGCGCTCCAGTTGCGCCCGTGGTGGGAGACGGTGTCCCCGGCGCGGTAGTCGGCCGAGGCGCTGTGGAGCGGCGCGCAGGGCCCCTCGGCGGGTGCGGCGGCCGACGCGGCGGGGGCCGCCGTCACGAGAGCGGCGGCGAGGGTGACCAGGGCCGCCGGGACGGTCAGGAACCTCTTGGCACGAGCGATGTGATCGATGCGGTTCAGGGCTGCTCACTCCTTCGGCGCGGCACACCGAGCACCCCGGCAGGCCGACATGACGGGCCACCACCCAAGCCCGCCTGGTCTGGACCTGTCAAGGTCTAGACCAGCCACGGCGAAGCCGCGCCCGGATCCCGCCGGAACCCCGCCCGGCTCCATCCGGGGCTGGATACCCACCCCGGGTATATGGCCGGTCAAACCATTGCGGCGAGTGACGCCCCCTCCATAGCGTCATCGGGTGATAACCGCGCACCCCCGCCGACAGGCCGCACTCGTCGTTCTCTGCTTCGTCCAGTTCATGCTGGTGCTGGACGACACCGTCGTGAACGTCGCCCTCCCCAGCATCAGGAGCGACCTCGGCTTCAGCACCACGGACCTGACCTGGGTCGCCAACGCGTACTTCCTCGCCTTCGGCGGACTGCTGCTGCTCTTCGGCCGCCTCGGCGACCTGATCGGCCGCCGCCGGGTCTTCCTCTGGGGCGTGACCCTGTTCGGCGTCGCGAGCCTGCTCTGCGGACTCGCCCAGGAGCCCTGGCAGCTCGTGGCCGGACGGTTCGCCCAGGGGGCGGGCGCGGCCATGGCCAGCCCGGCGGCCCTGGCACTGATCACCCTGCTCTTCCCCGGCCGCAAGGAGCGCGCCAAGGCGCTCAGCATCTGGGGCGCCATCGCCGGTCTGGGCGGCACCACCGGCGTGGTGATCTCCGGGGCGCTCACCGGGCTGGCGTCCTGGCGCTGGATCTTCCTGATCAATCTGCCGGTCGCCGTCCTCGCCCTGGTGCTCCTGCCGCGCCTGGTCGGCGAGAGCCGCACCGACCGCCCCACCCGGCTGGACGTCCCCGGCGCGCTGCTGGGCACCGGCGCCGTCGTCTCCCTGGTCTACGCCCTGCTCCAGACCGAGCAGGCGGGCTGGAGCGACCTGCCGGTCCTGGCACCGCTGCTGCTCGGCATCGCCCTGGGGGCCCTCTTCCTCGTGGTCGAGGCACGCACGGCGGATCCGCTCATCCCGCTGTCCTTCCTCGCCGTCAGGATCCGCGTGGTCTCCAACGCCGCGGGCCTGCTCTTCGCCGCCGCCTTCTTCTCCCTGTCCTTCCTGCTGATGCTGCACTTGCAGACGGTGCTGGGATACGGCCCGCTCAAGGCCGGCTTCGGCTTTCTGCCCTACGGCGCGGGCATCCTCACCGGCGTCTGGTGCTCCTCCCGCCTGGCGGTCGGGCTCGGGCTGCGGTGGGCCCTGGTGCTGGCGTTCCTGATCAGCGCGGGCGGACTCCTGCTGCTCTCCGGGGTGTCGCCGAACGACAGCTACGCGACCGGTGTGCTGCCCGGCATGCTGGTGGTGAGCTTCGGCTCCGGCCTCGGCTTCCCCGCCCTCGCCATCGCCGGGGTCTCCGGCACCGACGAGGAGAACGCCGGCCTCGGCTCGGCGATCCTCAGCTCGGTGCAGCAGATCGGCGGCGCCGTGGGGCTGGCCGTCCTGGTCTCCGTGGCCACCCGGCGCAGCGAGGAGCTGACCGGTTCCGTCGGCCCGTCGCGCGCGGCGACGGAAGGGTTCTCCCTGACGCTCACCATCGCCGCCGGGCTGCTCGTTCTCGGCGCCGCGCTCATCGCCGTACTGCTCGCCAAGGACAGCGCGGCACAGCCGGAATCCGCCGCGCGGGAGCCGTCACCGAAACCGGTGTAGCGCTGGAGCGGGAGGGCGTGAACGCGCGCGGCGGCGGACAGCGGGTCATCCCCGTCGTCCGCCGCCGCCGCGGTGTCGCTCGCCCGTTCCCTACAGGAACGAGTTGATCTCGATGGTCTCGGTCCGGCCGGGGCCGACGCCGATCGCGGAGATCGGAGCGCCCGACATCTCCTCCAGGGCCTTCACGTACGCCTGCGCGTTCTTCGGCAGGTCGTCGAAGGTCTTGGCCTTGGTGATGTCCTCGGACCAGCCCGGCAGGTTCTCGTAGATCGGCTTCGCGTGGTGGAAGTCGGTCTGGTTGTACGGGAGTTCCTCGACGCGCTTGCCGTCGATCTCGTACGCCACGCAGACCGGGATCTGCTCCCAGCCGGTGAGGACGTCCAGCTTGGTGAGGAAGAAGTCGGTCAGGCCGTTGACCCGGGTCGCGTACCGCGCGATCGGGGCGTCGAACCAACCGCAGCGGCGGTCACGGCCGGTGGTGACACCGCGCTCGCCGCCGATGCGCCGCAGCGCCTCGCCGTCCTCGTCGTGCAGCTCCGTCGGGAACGGACCGGCCCCGACCCGCGTCGTATAGGCCTTGAGGATGCCGATGACCCGGCTGATCTTCGTCGGGCCCACGCCGGCGCCGGTGCAGGCGCCGCCCGCGGTCGGGTTCGACGAGGTGACGAAGGGATACGTGCCGTGGTCGACGTCGAGCAGGGTGCCCTGGCCGCCCTCGAAGAGGACGACCTTGCCCTCGTCGATGGCATCGTTCAGGATCAGGGTCGTGTCGGCGACGAACGGCTTGATCTGCTCCGCGTACTGGAGCATGTCCTCGACGACCTTGCCGGCCTCGATGGCCCGGCGGTTGAAGACCTTGGCCAGGAGCTGGTTCTTCTGCTCCAGGGCCGCCTCCACCTTCTGCACCAGGATCGACTCGTCGTAGAGGTCCTGGACGCGGATCCCCACCCGGTTGATCTTGTCGGCGTACGTCGGACCGATACCCCGGCCCGTCGTGCCGATCTTGCGCTTCCCCAGGAAGCGCTCGGTCACCTTGTCGAGCGTGACGTTGTACGGAGTGATCAAATGAGCGTTGCCGCTGATCAGAAGCTTGGACGTGTCGACGCCTCGCTCGTTCAGACCGCTCAGCTCGGAGAGCAGGACCGCCGGGTCGACCACGACACCGTTCCCGATGACCGGGGTACACCCCGGCGACAGGATTCCGGAGGGGAGGAGATGCAGTGCGTACTTCTGGTCGCCCACGACGACCGTGTGACCGGCGTTGTTACCGCCTTGGTATCGCACGACATAGTCCACGGATCCACCGAGGAGGTCGGTGGCCTTCCCCTTGCCCTCGTCACCCCACTGAGCACCGAGCAGCACAAGTGCGGGCACAGGCGTACACCCCTTCCGGGCGGGGCATGTCCAAGGTCAGGGGGCGTACGTAAAGGTCGTACCTGCCGTACGACGATGTACGACAAAGCCTGAGCCGTCGAACCGGGTGCCCCGGAATAGACGAAGCCCCTGGCGCAATAGCGCAAGGGGCTCTTGCACCAAGATGCTACCCGAGGAAGGACCGAGGTGTCGGCTGCAGAGCCCCCCGGCGACGGCGACGACCAGCTCCTGGTGGTCATCGACCCGGTCGCCCGCCGGACCGACGGCGAGTCCGTGCGCATCGCCAAGGACGTGCTGAGCGCCGGCTCGCACGCCAAGATCTGCCTTCCGGACACCCCCGAGGAGTTCGCGCGGGCCCTGTCCCGGCGGGGTTCGCGCAGGCCCGTGGTGGTCGGCGACGATCACGCGCTGCTGCGCGCGGTGGCCCAGCTCCACCGCGAACGGGAGCTGGCCGACGGCGTCCTCTCCCTGATCCCCGTCGGCGCGGCGCACGCCCTGGAGGTGGCCCACGCCCTCGGCGTCCCCCGGGGCCCGGTGGCGGCCGCACGGACCGCGCTGGACGGCGCGGTGCGACGCCTGGACCTCCTGGTCGACGACAGCGACGGCGTCGTCCTCGGCCGCCTCCGCATCCCCGCCCCGGCCCCGCCGTCCGGCTCGGGGGGCCCGCACACGGGCGTCACGGCCGTCTGGGACACCTGCCGCTCACTGATGACGTCCCTGGTCCGCCCGGCCCCGGTCGCCGCCAACACGCACCCGGGCACGCACCGGCTGCGCGTCGAGGCGGACGGGGTGCTGCTGAGCGACCTGGACACGCCGGTACGCGGCGTCCAGGTGACCTCCCAGGGCGGCGGGGGCCTGGCCGACGTCGTCGTCCGCACCACCTCGGGCGAGGACGTCACGGCGGAGGCCAAGGCCGTCACGGTCTCCGGCGCGGACTTCCGCTACCGGGCGGACATACAGACCGCGGGGCCGGTGCGCACCCGGACCTGGACGGTCCGGGCGGGCGCCTGGGGGCTGATGCTGCCGGACCCGGCGAGCGCGGACGGGACAGCGGGCGCACGCTGGTAGAAGACGGCCCGAGACGTCCCGGAGGTGACCGTCATGACCAGGATCGCTGTCGGATGGCACATCGACCTCGCATTCGAGGAGGACACCCACCGCACCCGCGCGGCGGCGCTCGTCCGCCTCTCCGACGGAACAGAGGTACGCGCCCACGGCTACGCCAGCCGCCACCCCACGGACTCCGACCAGCAGCGGGTCGGCGAGGAGATCGCGGGGGCCAGGGCGCTCAACGAACTGGCGATGAAACTGCTGACCAAGGCGCACGACGAGATCGACGAGGCGTCGGGCAGGTCGTCGTACCCGCTGACGTGACACCGGGGCTCCGCCCCGCACCCCGCTCCTCAAACGCCGGAGGGGCTGAGTGGCGCAGGCGGCGGGAGACCCATTTCCAGCCCCTCCGGCGTTTGAGGAGCGGGGGCCCGGGGGCAGCGCCCCCGGAAGCGGAACCGGGCCCGCACCCCGCCGCGTCCCTCGGAGCATGGAGACCGAGAACCCGCGCCGCGAAGCCCTCGTCGGAACCGCCGGCTGCCTGACGGCCTTCGCCGGAGCGCTCGCGGGCATCGTGCTCTGGGCCCCGCACGGCAAGGGCGGCCTCCTCGACGGCTTCGAGGGCGCCTCCAACTGGAACGTGCTCTGGGTCGGCCTGCCCCTCATGATCCTGGGCGGGATCGCGGCGGCCCTGGCCGTGTTCTTCCTGGTCCGGGGCGACTGGAAGCGGGCGGTCGGTCTCGTCGCGGCCGTCGCCGTCCTCTTCGGGCTCGGCGTCGGTGTGGACGCGCTGGCCGGAGCGCCGAGACCGGAGTGCTACGACCCCTGCTGAGCCCGGGGCCGTAGGAGCCGCAGGCACGCGCTACACCTCCGCCCGCAGCTCCTTCAGCCCCCGGATCACATACCCCGGCTGCCACTCGGGTTCGGCCGTCATCCGCAGCGCGGGCGCCTTCCGCAGCAGCTCTCCGAAGGAAGCGGCCAGCTCCAGCCGGGCCAGCGGGGCGCCCAGGCAGAAGTGGATGCCCGCGCCGAAGGTGATGTGCGGGTTGTCCTCCCGGGACAGGTCCAGCGTGTCCGGGCGCGCGAACCGCTCCGGGTCCCGGTTGGCCGAGCCGAACAGCAGCGCCACCTCCGCGCCCCGCCCGATCACCTGGCCGTCGATCTCGATGTCGTCGAGCACCCAGCGCTCGAACATCTGCAACGGGGTGTCGTAGCGCAGGAGTTCCTCGACAGCGGTGGGCAGCAGCGCGGGGTCGGCGCGCAGGGCGGCCAGCTGCTCCGGGTGGTGGAAGAGCGTGCGCCAGCCGTTGACGGTGGTATTCACCGTCGCCTCGTGGCCCGCGTTCAGCAGGAGCACACAGGTCGAGATCATCTCCTGCTCGGTCAGCCGCTCGCCCTCGTCGTGGGCGGCGATGAGCGCCGAGACCAGGTCCTCGCCGGGGTCGGCGCGCCGCTCGGCGATGAGCCCGCGCAGATACGCGGAGAAGTCGACGGAGGCCCGGACGGCGGCCTCGGCCGTCTCCTCGGAAGGGTTCAGCTCGAACATCCCGCAGATCGCCGCCGACCAGGGCCGCAGCAGGCCCCGGTCCGCCTCCGGGACACCCAGCATCTCCGCGATCACGGCGACCGGCAGCGGCTCCGCGACCTCCGCGAGAAGGTCCCCGCCGCCCTTCGCCACGAAGGCGTCGACCAGCTCGGCCGCCAGCCGCCGTACGGTCGGGGCGAGGTTCTCGACCGTACGCGGGGTGAACGCCTTGGAGATCAGCCGCCGGATCCGGGGATGGTCCGGGGCCTCCAGATCGAGGATGCCCTGCCCGTTGAGCGTGGTGAACGGCTCGTGCGCGGCGGGCGGCGGGGTCCGGCCGAACTCCTCGTGGCTGAAGCGGTGCAGATACGTCCGGCCGAGGCGGCGGTCGCGCAGCAGAGCCGATACGTCGGAGTGGTGCGGGATCAGCCACTGCCCCGTCGGCTCGAACCAGTGCGCCCGGCCGGCGGCGCGCAGCGCGGTGTAGGCGGGGTAGGGATCGGCGACGAACGCGGGCGACCAGGGGTCGAAGGACACGTGCATGACCCGACGCTACCCGCGCCCGCCGCCACCGCAAGGGGTGCTACCCGGGTGTCACCAGCCGCGCCTCGTACGCGAACACCGCCGCCTGGGTCCGGTCGCGCAGCCCCAGCTTCACCAGGATGCGGCTGACGTGCGTCTTGATCGTGGACTCGGCGACGATCAGATGCGAGGCGATCTCCGCGTTGGAGAGCCCCTGCGCGATCAGGACGAGCACCTCCGTCTCGCGTTCGGTGAGATCGCCGATCCGGGCCAGGGCGGGCGGGCGCGGGGTCTCCGCGAGCTTGGAGAACTCGGTGATCAGCCGCCGGGTCACCGTCGGGGCGAGCAGCGCCTCGCCCGAGGCCACCACCCGTACCCCGTCGGCGAGCTGCCGGGCGGACGCGTCCTTGAGGAGGAAGCCCGAGGCCCCGGCCCGCAGCGCCTGGTAGACGTACTCGTCGAGGTCGAAGGTCGTCAGCACCAGCACCTTCGCGTCGGCGTCCCGCGCGACGATCTCGCGGGTCGCCTCGATGCCGTTCATCTCCGGCATGCGGATGTCCATCAGGACCACGTCCGGGCGGAGGGCGGCGACCTGGGCGAGGGCCTGACGCCCGTCGACCGCCTCGCCGACGACGGTGATCCCCGGCATCGCGTTGAGCAGGACCGAGAAGCCCTCGCGGACCATCATCTGGTCGTCGACGATCAGGACCCGGATGTCGGTGTCGCTCATGCGCCGCCGCCCCGTTCGACGACGACCGTGTCCGCGTCGCCCGTGGCGTCCGTCGTGCCGCCGGCCGTCTCCCGTGGCTCCGGCCCGTCCGACAGCGGTACGGGGAGGAACACGGCGATCTCGTATCCGCCGTCCTCCGTCGCCCCTGCCGTCATCTCGCCGTTCAGCATCGCGACCCGCTCCCGCATCCCGGTGATCCCGTGCCCGGCCCCCGGCGAGGGCTTGACCAGGCCGCGCGGGGGTCCGTTGACCACGCGCAGGCCGAGCCCGCCGAGGACATAGCCGAGCTCGACCCGGGCGGAGGCGCCCGGCGCGTGCCGCAGGCTGTTGCTCAGGGCCTCCTGGACGATCCGGTACGCCGACAGCTCGACGCCCTGCGGCAGTTCGCGGACGGCCCCGGTGATCACCTTCTCCGTCTCCAGGCCCGTCTCGCGGACGTTGTCCAGGAGCCCGTCGAGCGCGGCGAGGGTGGGCTGCGGGGCGTCGGGGGCCTCGTAGTCCTCCGCCCGGACGACCCCGAGGACGCGGCGCAGCTCGGTGAGGGCGGCCACCGCGTTCTCCCGGATGGTGACGAAGGCCTGCTCCAGCTCGGGCGGCGGGTTCTCGACCCGGTAGGGGGCGGCCTCGGCCTGGATCGCGACGACCGACATGTGGTGGGCCACCACGTCGTGCAGCTCCCGGGCGATGGTGGTGCGCTCCTCCAGCAAGGTGCGCCGGTCCCGCTCGACGGCGGTGACGGTGCGCTGCACGGTGACCTCGCGCTCGGCGTCGCGCCGGATCTGGACCACGGCGACGACGAGCAGCGCGAAGGCGGAGAGCGTCGCCAGGGGCGCGGTGATCGACGGGTCGCCGGCCTCCACCAGCACCCCGAACAGCAGGGTCAGGAGCCACATCCAGGCGGCCGTACGGGGCCGGGTCCGGGCGGCCACGACCACCATGACCACCACCTGGGCCGCGAAGGTGCTCGGCCCCCAGAGCTCGCTGCCCAGGATCCCGCAGAAGACGGTCGCCAGCATCGAGGCCCAGAACGCGGCGACCGGCCTGATGAGGGTCATCGCGACCGGGATCGCGGGCACCACGCCCATCAGGAAGCGGTAGTCCCACTCGGCGAACCCGGCCATCATCACGAGGAAGGCGGCGAACAGCACCAGGGCGTGCGGGGTCCAGACGACGAGCCTGCGCATTCCCTCGGGCAGCCGCCGGACCACCCGTCCGTCGGGACTGAGCGGTGGCAGGGGGCGGTAGGCGAACACCTGGCGCAGGAGGTCGTTCCGCAGGCCGTCTATCGCCCCTGCGGCCGCCCGGAACTCCGGGCTACTGGTCTTTGTCTGGGTCTCGGTCACGCTTCCACGGTAGGCGGCGGCGGACGGCGGGTCGTCAGCATCGCTACGGATTCCGGGGCGTCCGTCTCAAGGACTACCCGCCTCCGCCGTACCGCTCCAGGGGCCGGAAAACCCCTGGTGGCAACCTTCTCAGGCTCCCGCGCGGAAGTGGTCCGCGTGCTCCTCGGCCCACTGGGCGAAGGTCCGGGCCGGCCGCCCGGTGACCTTCTCCACCGTGTCGGTCACGGTCCGGCCCTCCGGCGGGGTGTCCCGGTAGACGTCGATCAGGAACGCGATCACGTCCTCCGTCATGCCCTGGCCCCGCCAGGTCTCCAGCGCCTGCTCCTCGGTCAGCTCGACCAGCTCCACGTCCGCGCCCCGCGCCGCCGCGACGGTCGCCGTCTTGTCGCCGACGGTCAGCACCTGCGGCCCGGTGATCAGGTACTCCTGGCCGCCGTGACCGTCCTCCGTGAGGGCCGCCGCCGCCACCGCCCCGATGTCCGCCTCGTGGACCATCGCGCTCAGCCGGCCGACGAAGGGCTCGCGCACCACGCCCTCGCTCCTGATGCCGGGCGCCCACTCCAGGGCGTTCGCCATGAACTCCACCGGCATCACGACGGCCCAGGCGAAGTCGCTCGCGCGCACCGCCGCCTCCATGGGGGTCTCGCCGCCGCCGTGCAGCACGGTCACCCTGCGCACGCCCGCCTTCCGGGCCAGGGCGAGGATCTCCTCACCGGTCCCCAGCGGGGCGAAGAACTCGCCGCCGAAGGTGATGAGGTGCAGCCCGCTCACCCCGTCCAGCGCGGGGCCCAGCGACGCCGGGTCCGTGAGGTCGCCTCCGACGACGTCGACCCCGTCCGGGAGCTCCGCCCGCGCCGGGTCGCGGGTCAGCGCCCGGACGTGCTCGCCGCGCTCCAGCAGCTGCTCGACCACGCGGCGGCCGACCGTTCCCGTGGCTCCGGTCACCAGGATCGTCATGAGGTTCCCCTTCGTCGGTACCAGCTCCGTCCGAGCGGCAACAGGACCAACGTAAGGACCCTTGCGGACACCTTCCGGCCGCAATCACCTTCCGGCCGCGATCGCGTCCCGTCCGGATCACGCCCAGTCCGGATCACGCCCCGTCCGGATCACGCCCCGTCCGCGATCGGGCGGGGCCCGAAGCGATTCACCAGGCGAGCTGGGTGATCTCCTCGGCCACGACGGCGCAGGCGTCGGCGGCCGGATCGATCAGCGGGAAGTGCCCGACGCCGCCGAGCAGCGTCAGCCCCACCATCTCGCCGGACCTGGCCGCCGCGTCGACGTACGCCTCGGAGACGGCCTGCGGCACGACGATGTCCTCGACGCCCTGCACGATCGCGGTGGCGATCCCGGTCGGCACCAGCACCCCGGGGTCGGACTGCGCCGCCCGGCCCCCGAAGTCGTCTTCCCCGCCCAGGAGTTGAGCGACCGCACCGCCGCACACCCCCAGCTCGACCGCCGTCGTGAAGTCCGCGATCGGGGCCAGGGCGACGACCCCGCGCAGCGGCGGCGGGGCGGGCAGCCGCCATGGCGACCCCTCGGGCAGGACGTGCCGCGCCGCCGCCCACAGGGCGAGGTGCCCGCCCGCCGAGTGCCCGGTGACCACGATCCGCCGCACATCGGCCCCGGGCAGCTCGCGGGCGGCCAGCACGGGCATCGCGTCCATCGCCGCGGCCACGTCGTCAAAGGTCTCCGGCCAGCGCCCCGCGACGGGGTCGGCGCCGCCCGGCCGGGCCTTCTCCCCGCCGCCGCGCTGCTGCGGGATGTCGTCGCCGCCGCGCCGGTACTCCACGCTCGCCACGGCGAAGCCCCGGCGGGCCAGGAAGTCCGCGAGCGGGGAGACATGGGCCCGGTCGTACGGGGCCCGCCAGGCGCCGCCGTGCAGGAGGACGACGAGCGGGGCGCCGGTGCGGCCGTCGCGCGGGGCGTAGAAGTCGATGACCTGGTCGGGGTGGTCCCCGTAGGCGGCGGACCGGTCGGGCGCGACCTCCGGATGCGCGAGCGCCGACTCCGTCTCGGCGACGTCCCGATCACGCGCGGCAGAATCCGACATGCTGCTCAACCGTCCTATGCCTGTGTCCAGTGCCTGTGTTCTTGCCCAACTGGGCTGACCTGCGGGGACGGTACCAGCACTCGGCACCGTCCCCGCCCGGTCGAACAGACCGTGACGGCCCGTCAGCCGACGGTATCCCCGGCGAGCACCTCGGCGAGAATCCGCGCCGCCCGTTCCGCGTCGGCGAACCCCACGTACAGCGGGGTGAAGCCGAACCGCAGCACGTCCGGCCGCCGCAGATCGCCGACGACGCCCCGCTCGATCAGCCGGCGCATCACGGGCTCGGCCGCGTCGCAGCGCAGGGCGACCTGGCTGCCGCGTTCGGCGTGCGCGGCCGGGGTGACGGAGGTGACCCGACCCGCCGGGACGTACGCCTCGACGCACTCCAGGAAGAAGTCCGTCAGGGCGAGGGACTTGGCCCGCACCACGTCGACGGAGACCCCGTCCCACACGTCGAGCGCCGCCTCCAGCGTCAGCATGGAGACGATGTCGGGCGTGCCGACCCGGCCCCGTACGGAACCGTCCGCGGGGGCGTAGTCGGGGGTCATGCCGAACGGGTCGGCGTGCGAGTTCCAGCCCGGCAACGGCGAGTCGAAGGCGGCCTGGTGGCGCTCGGCGACGTACAGGTACGCGGGCGAACCGGGGCCGCCGTTCAGGTACTTGTAGGTGCAGCCGACCGCGAGGTCCACCCCGTGCTCGTCCAGTCCGACGGGCAGCGCGCCGGCGCTGTGGCAGAGGTCCCACACCACGACCGCCCCCGCCGCGTGGACGGCGGCGGTCAGTCCGGGCAGGTCGTGCAGCCGGCCGGAGCGGTAGTCGACGTGGTTGAGCAGCACGGCGGCGGTACGCGGCCCGAGCGCGGCCGGGACGTCGGCGGGGGCGACGGGCACGATCCGGTGACCGGTGAGCCGGGCGGCGGACGAGGCGATGTACCCGTCCGTGGGAAAGGTCGTCGCGTCAACCAGGATCTCGTCGCGTCCCTCCCCCGCGAGCCGGCCCGCGGCGACGACGGCCTTGAAGACGTTCACGCTGGTCGAGTCACCGACGACGATCTGCCCGGCGGCGGCCCCGACGAGCGGGGCGATCCGGTCGCCGATCCGCTCGGGCGCGGTCCACCAGCCGCTCTCGTCCCAGGACCGGATGCGCAGCTCGCCCCACTGGCGGGTGAGGACGTCCTGGACGCGGGCGGGGACGTGGACGGGCAGCGCGCCCAGCGAGTTGCCGTCGAGGTAGACGCCGTCGTCGAGGGCGAAGAGCTTCCGTCGCGCGGCGAGCGGATCGGCGGCGTCGAGAACGGCGGCGCGCTCGCGGAGGTCTGCCGTCGTGGTCGTGGTCGTGGTCTCAGACATGGCTGCGCGCCGTCCACAGCTCGGGGAACACGTTCTTCGTGGCGCGCTTCTCCAGCCAGGCCACCCCGGCGGAACCGCCGGTGCCGGTCTTGGAGCCCATCGCGCGCCGGGTGGCGACGAGGTGATCGTTGCGCCAGCGCCAGACGAGCTCGCCGACGTCGGTGAGCAGCTCGCCGAGGCGCACCAGCTCGTCGTTCTGGTCATCGGAGGCGTAGATCTCCGCCCACACCGCCTCGACCTCGGGCGACGGCTCGTACCGCTTGGTCAGGTCCCGGCCGGTGACCGACTCGGGGATGGCATAGCCGCGCCGGGCCAGCAGGGCGAGGGTCTCGTCGTACAGGCTGGGCTCCCCGAGCGCCTTCTCCAGCTCGGCGTACACGCGGGGCGCGCCCCGGTGCGGCACCAGCATGGAGGCGGACTTGTCGCCGAGCAGGAACTCCATCCGCCGGTACATGGCCGACTGGAACCCGGAGCCCTCGCCGAGGGAACCCCGGTAGGAGTTGAACTGGGCGGGCGTGAGTCCGGCCAGCGGCCGCCAGGAGTCGTTGAGCGCCTCCAGCTCGCGCAGCGAACGCTTCAGGGCGTCGCGCGCGACGGGTATGCGGTCCTCGCGCAGGGCGCGGGTCGCGGTCTCCCACTCATGGACGATGACCGTGAACCACAACTCCATGACCTGGGTGGTGACCAGGAAGACCATCTCGCCGGGATCGTCCGAGCACAGGTGCTGGAGGTGGGTCAGGACATCCGCCTGGACATAGTCCTCGTACGGAGTCGTTCCCTCGAAGTCCAGGTGCGGGGTGTCCGCACCGGTGGCTTCGGGGTCGGGGTGATTCGTCGACATTTCTGTCTCCTCGACACGAGCTTCCGGGTAGCGGTCCGCCCCTTCCGTGAGGTGATGGAGCTCCGGTCCCCTGTTCGCATACTAAGCCGCTCCCCGCCCGATGTGCTTGGGCAGGGAGCGGCTCAGGGGAGGACTGCTCAGCTCAGGATGTCGGCGGCGGTCGGCGAGGAGTCGCGCAGGAACGTCGAGCAGCGCTCGTGCTCCTCGGTCTCCCCGATCGACCCGGCGGCCCGCGCCAGGGCGTGCAGGGCGCGCAGGAAGCCGCGGTTCGGCTCGTGCTCGAACGGGACGGGCCCGTGGCCCTTCCAGCCGGCCCGGCGCAGGGAGTCGAGGCCGCGGTGGTAGCCGGTACGGGCGTACGCGTACGACTCGACGACCCGGCCGCCCTCGAACGCCTCGTCGGCGAGCTGCGCCCAGGCGAGCGAGGAGGTGGGGTACTTCGCGGCGACCTCGGCGGGCGGGGTGCCGGCGGCGAGCAGCTCGCGCGGCTCCGGGTCGTCGGGGAGGTGGGTCGGGGCAGGGCCCCCGAGCAGGTTCTCGTGGATGGACATGGCTCAAGTGTGCCTGCCGCGACGCCCCGGCGGCACCGCACCCCGACTCGGCCGCCCGGGCTCCGGGGCCTGTCCCGCGGGCGTACGTCATCCCTCGCGGCGCTCCGGCTCCAGTGGTGGGGCGACCACCCCGCAGTGCACCGCGCACTCGGGCCGCTCGCCGCGGACGGCGGCGGTGGCCGGGGTGCGCACCGTCCACCAGGCGATGACCGCGCCGACCACCAGCAGCCCGGCGCACATCGGCATCGCCCGCCGGAAGGTCGCGGCGAACTCGCCCGCGTCCCGGTACGCCTCGGGCCCCATCCCGGCGAGCAGCGGCAGGGCCGCCACCGCGATGAGCCCCGCGGCCCGCGCGGCGGCGTTGTTGATGCCGCTGGCCAGCCCCGCCCGCCCGGCGTCCACGGCGGCCAGGACGGTCGCGGTGAGCGGCGCGACGACCACGACGAGCCCGGCGCCGAGCACCGATACGGCGGGCAGCACCTCACCGACGTACGAACCGACGGACGGGGTGCCGGGCCCCACCCGCAACATCAGGAGCATCCCGGCGGCGGCCAGCAGCGGCCCCACGGTGAGGGGGATACGCGGCCCGATCCGCCGCCCCAGCTCCCCCGACCAGGCGGAGAACAGCAGCATGAGGACCGTGGTCGGCAGCAGCGCGGTACCGGCCCCCAGCGCCGAGTATCCGGCCACCACCTGGAGCTGGATCGCGGAGAGGAAGAAGAAGCCGCCGAGGGCCGCGTAGACGCAGAAGGTCACCAGGTTGACCGAGGTGAACAGCCGGGAGCGGAAGATCGACGGCGGCAGCATGGGATCCGCCCGCCGGCGCTCGACCAGGACGAACGCCACTCCGAGGGCCACCCCACCGAGGGCCGACCCGACCACCACCGGCGACGCTCCCCGCCCCGGGGCCTCGATAAGGGCGTACGTCACCCCGGCGAGCGCCAGCGCCCCGAGAACGGCCCCCAGCACGTCGAACCGGCCGTGCGCCGCAGGATCCCGCGACTCCGGTACGTGCCGGAGCGCGACGGGCACGCAGATCGCGGCGAGCGGCAGATTGAGCAGGAAGACCCACCGCCACCCGGGCCCGTCGACGAGCCACCCGCCCACGAAGGGCCCCACAGCCGCCCCGACCCCACCGAACCCGGACCAGAGCCCCACGGCCCGGGCCCGGTCGTCCGGATGGAAACTCGCCTGGATGAGCGCGAGGGACCCCGGAGTGAGCAGCGCGCCGCCAACCCCTTGCAAGGCCCGGGCGGCGATGAGAACCTCCGCGTTCGGCGCGATCCCGCAGAACAACGAGGCCACCGCGAACCACACCACCCCCACCACGAACACCCGCCGCCGCCCGTACCGGTCCCCGAGCGCCCCGCCGAGGAGGATCAGCCCGGCGAGCGTGAGCATGTACGCGTTGACGGTCCACTGGAGCGCGGCCATGTCGGTGCCGAGGTCCTCGCCGATGCGAGGCAGGGCCACGTTGATGACCGTGGAGTCCAGCATCGCCATGCTGGAGCCGAGCACGGTGGTCAGCACGACCCACCGCCCGACGGACGAGGCGACCCGAATCTCTCCGGGTGCGGGGGCAGCAGCCATGGGAGCAGCATGCCCCGATTCACGCCTTTCGGCGCATTCCCAGCCCCTCCGGCGATTGAGGAGCGGGGGCGCGGGGGCAGCGCCCGCACTCCACGGACCCGGGCAAATCCAGCCCCTCCGGCGATTGAGGAGCGGGGGCACGGGACCGAGGCCCGCATTTCCAGCCCCTCCGGCGATTGAGGAGCGGGGGCGCGGGGGCAGCGCCCCCGCAACGGGGGCACGGGGGCAGCGCCCCCGCAACCACCCCTACCGCACGGCCCCCACCGCCCGCACCAACGCCGCCACCCCCCGCACCACCTTCTCCCGAGGACACCCCACGTTCAGCCGGACGAACCCGGGCGCCCCATAAACGGAACCCCCCATGATCGCCACCCCCTCCCGCTCCACCAGCACCCGCTGCAACGCGGCGTCGTCCACCCCCAGCGGCCGCAGGTCGATCCAGGCCAGGTACCCGGCCTGCGGCGGCGCCCATCCCAGCTCCGGGAATGCCTCGCCCAGCCGCTCCGCGACGTAACCGAGGTTCCCCGCCACATACGCCCGTACCGCGTCCAGCCACGCCGCCCCCTCCCGGTACGCCGCGATGTGCGCGGTCAACGACAGAACGGCCGGCGACGCCAGCCCCTCCCCCGTCTCCATCCGGCGCACATACTCCGCCCGGTCCGCCGGATCACCGATCAGCCCGTACGACCCGGTCAGCGCTGGAAAGTTGAACGCCTTCGACCCGGAGGAGATGAGCGCCCAGCGCCCGGCGCCCGCCACCCGCGTCCACGGCACATGGCCACGCCCCGCATGCTCCTCGTGCACGAAGTCCGCGTGGATCTCGTCGCTGATCACCGCGACCCCGTGCCGCTCCGCGAGCTCCGCCGTCCGGGCCAGCTCGTCGGCCGTCCACACCCGCCCCGTCGGGTTGTGCGGCGAACACAGCACCAGGACCTTCGCGTCCGCCCGCGACAGCTCGCGCTCCAGCGCCTCCTCGTCCCCCACCGGCACCCCCCGCAGCTCGCGCCCGAGCCCGGTGATCGCCTTGCGGAAGCCGTCGTACGTGGGGGTGTGGACGACGACTCCGTCCCCTTCCTCCGTCCACATCCGGAGCAGCTGGGAGAGCTGGTTGAGCACGGACGGACCGTAGACCAGCTGCCCGGTGTCGATCGTGGTGTCGTACCGGGTCGCGTACCAGTGGGCTATCGCCGAGCGGAAGTCGTCCTGCTGCCAGGTGGTGTAGCCGAACACCCCGTGTTCCAGGCGGTCCCGGAGCGCGGCCAGGACCTCGGGGGCCGTGGCGAAGTCCATGTCGGAGATGGTGAACGGCAGCAGCCCGTCGACCCCGAACCGGTCCGCGACCCCGTCCCACTGGACGCACCAGGTGCCCCGGCGGTCGACGACGGTGTCGAAATCGTAAGTCGCACCCACAGCGGGGCCTCTTTCTCTCTCCCGGTACGGCGACGGGCCCGGCCCCCTGGAAGGAGGACCGGGCCCGACACCGTACGTCCGTGCAGACGGGTGATTACTTCAGCTTCGTACCCGTGGAGCGCAGGTGCCCGCACGCCTCGGTGACGCGCTTGGCCATGCCCGCCTCGGCGGCCTTGCCCCAGGTACGGGGGTCGTAGGTCTTCTTGTTGCCGACCTCGCCGTCGACCTTCAGGACACCGTCGTAGTTGCGGAACATGTGGTCCACGACCGGGCGGGTGAAGGCGTACTGGGTGTCGGTGTCGAGGTTCATCTTCACGACGCCGTTCTCCAGCGCGGTGGCGATCTCCTCGGCGGTGGAGCCGGAGCCACCGTGGAAGACGAAGTCGAACGGCTGGCTGCCGGCCGGCTTGCCGTACTTCTCGGAGACGCCCGCCTGAAGGTCCTTCAGCAGCTCGGGACGGAGCACGACGTTGCCCGGCTTGTAGACGCCGTGGACGTTGCCGAAGGAGGCGGCCAGCAGGTAGCGGCCCTTCTCGCCCAGGCCGAGCGCCTCGGCGGTGCGCAGCGCGTCGTCGACGGTCGTGTACAGCTCGTCGTTGATCTCGTGCGTGACGCCGTCCTCCTCACCGCCGGTCGGGGTGATCTCGACCTCAAGGATGATCCTGGCGGCGGCGGCCTTGGCCAGCAGCTCCTGGCCGATGGACAGGTTGTCGGCGAGGGTCTCGGCCGAGCCGTCCCACATGTGGGACTGGAACAGCGGGTTCAGACCCTTGGCGACGCGCTCCGCGGAGACGTCGAGCAGCGGACGTACGTAACCGTCCAGCTTGTCCTTGGGGCAGTGGTCGGTGTGCAGCGCGATGGTGACGTCGTACTTCGCGGCGACGATGTGCGCGAACTCCGCCAGGGCGACCGCACCCGTGACCATGTCCTTGCTGTACTGGCCGCCCAGGAACTCCGCACCGCCGGTGGAGATCTGGACGATGCCGTCGCTCTCGGCCTCCGCGAAGCCGCGCAGGGCGGCGTGCAGGGTCTGGGACGAGGTGACGTTGATGGCCGGGTAGGCGAACTTGCCCGCCTTTGCCCGGTCGAGCATCTCGGCGTACGCCTCGGGGGTTGCGATGGGCATCTGACCGCTCCTTGGGATGTGCGGGTGTGCAGGCTTTGAGTCCCTGACCTGGGGGCGACGTCATCGTCGCCCCCATCTTCCCAGACTCCTCATCCGGCTCCACTCGGCGGACCCGGTTTCACGTGAAACCGGGTCCGCCCCGGGGTCAGCCCAGGTCGAGGTCGGCCACCGAGTAGACGTGGATGTACGGCAGACCGGCCTCGGCGACGGCCGGGGCGGCACCGCGCTCGACGATCACGGCGACGGCGACGACCTCGCCGCCCGCCTCGCGCACCGCCTCGACGGCGGTCAGCGGCGAACCGCCCGTCGTCGAGGTGTCCTCGACGACCAGGCAGCGGCGGCCCTTCACGTCGGTGCCCTCGATCCGGCGCTGCATCCCGTGCGCCTTCTGCGCCTTGCGGACGACGAACGCGTCCAGGCTCTTACCCCGGGCGGCGGAGGCGTGCAGCATCGAGGTGGCGACCGGGTCGGCGCCCAGGGTCAGCCCGCCGACGCAGTCGTAGTCCAGCTCGGCGGTGGCGTCGAGCATGACCTGGCCGACCAGCGGCGCGGCCTTGCCGTCCAGCGTGATCCGGCGCAGGTCGATGTACCAGTCGGCTTCCA
This sequence comes from Streptomyces sp. NPDC091287, assembly GCF_044768525.1. Taxonomy (NCBI): domain Bacteria; kingdom Bacillati; phylum Actinomycetota; class Actinomycetes; order Kitasatosporales; family Streptomycetaceae; genus Streptomyces; species Streptomyces sp. NPDC091287. The sequence continues at coordinate 66,884 of NZ_JBIVUV010000016.1, read as the reverse complement.
GCCCCGAGGAGAGGGTCACCTTGCCGTGCACCACGGCCTTGTCCTTGATCTGCTGGAGCAGGTCAGCGCGTACGTCAGTCATGACCACGAGGGTAAGCGGTACCGCACCGGCCCACCGCCGGGCACCGGCTCAGAGCCGCGTCCAGCTCCAGGTCGTCGTCATCTCCAGTGGGTCGATCGGGGTCACCAGCCGGGGCGCGGTGTTCAGCCCGTTCGGCGGCCCGGACTGCGGCTCGACGCAGACGGCCTCGTCCTGCTCGTCGTAGACGACCACCCACTCGCTGCGGCTCTTCACCGTCAGCTCCAGCCGCTCCGGCCAGGTGAGCTTCACGTCCACGCCGTCGGGCATGCCGAAGCAGTCGTCCCACGGCCCGGGCAGGGGGTCGACGCGACGGCCGGTGGGCAGATGGTCCGCGCCGCGTTCCTCCTGCCAGGCGGCGTCGAAGGAGAGCTCGGCGGCCACGCCGTCGATGGTGCGGTGGAACCAGGGGTGCCAGCCGGCCTGGGCCGGGAAGGAGTCGCGTGACGTCTCGACGGCGAGGCCCAGCGTCAGCGCGTCCCCGGTCAGCTCGAAGGTCTGCGTCACCCGCCCCCGGTACGGCCAGGGCTCGGCGAGGTCGTAGTAGAACGCGGCCCGCCCCTCCTCCAGGTCGGCGGCCGTGAACGCCGACTGCCAGGAGGTGTCGCGGCCGGTGCCGTGGATGGCGTGCGGCGGGGAGTTCAGCGGCAGCCGGTGGAGCTCGTCGCCGTTGCGGAACTCCCCGTTCCCGGTGCGCCCGCACCAGGGCACCATCGGGAAGCAGCCGTACCGCTCGCCCTGGCGGAGCAGTTCGGCGCCCCCGATCCGCAGGCTGCTGATCCGGCAGCCGTGCCCGGGGTCGACGGTCAACTCGGCCTCGCCGACGGTCAGCCTGACGTTCTCTTCGCTCCTGCTCACCCGACGACCCTACTGGCCCGCCCCCGCCTCCGGCGCCCGTTACCTCCGGTGCCCATCGGCTCCGGCGCCCGCTACCTCCGGCGTCGCAGCGCCCGGCTCAGCACCACGGCGGAGGCGAGCGCGAGGGCGGCGGCGGGGGCGACCCACCGCAGGGTGGTGCTCGCACCGCCCGCCTCCGGGGAGGGCACGGGGGCGTAGCGGCCCCGAGGGGGCGCGTGGTCGACCTCCTCGGCGCTGCGCCCGATCATGGTGCGGCGGGCGTGCGCGGCCTCGGCGGGCGGTTCGTCCGGAACGGTGAACTCCACGCCGGCGACGGGGTCGAGCGAGGGCGGCGGCACGGGCGAGTCGAACACGGACCCGGACTCCTCCGCACCGGGGACGCCGACCTCGGCCTCCGCCCCGACCTCGGCCTCCGCCCCGGCCCCGGTCTCCGCCCCGGCCCCGGAAGAACCACCTTCGTCCCCGACGCCTTCGTTCCCGACACCCTCGACCGCGTCCTCATCGCCCGAGAGCCCCTCGGCGACCACCGCCCCGTCCCCGTCGCCGCTGTCACCGCCGCCGTCGCTATCACTGTCCAGGCCATCGCCCTCGGCCTCACCCTCACCCGTGTCCCGCACCGCCAGCGACTCCGTCACCAACTGCTGGGTGAAACGGTCCAGGAGCCGGTGGGCAGCCGCGAGCGCGGCGCCCTCCTCCAGCTCGACCAGCCGTCCGTCCCCGCTCGCGGTGCCGCTGTAGGCGAGCGCCGTCCCGCCGTCCGCCTCCGTGAGGCCGATGGTCAGGGCCAGCTCGACCGCACCGGCACCCCGGGCCTCGACACCTCGCCCGGTCACCGAGAAGCGCTGTCCGCCCGAACCGTCGGGCTCCTCCGGGCCGGTGAGCCGCAGCTCGCCCCGGTAGGTGATGGTGTGGCCGCCGGCCCGCAGCTTCAGCCGGCCCGCCAGGGGCGACGCCGACGCGTCGGCGTCCTGCTGGAGGCCGGGGACGCAGCGGGCGACCCGGGCGGGATCGCCCAGCGTGCGCAGCAGGGTCGGGACGGGAACCGGAACGAACACCTCATGCTCCATGGAAACCGAGCCTAATCGGCCCCGGCCCGAACGTCAGCGCTTCCGCCCGCCGAAAGCCGGGCCGCCCGCCGAACAGGGGCCCGACCGCGCCCCCGGGCGCGCTCACGCGTCCTCCCAGTACCGGGGATGGATCAGCGTCGAGGGAATCAGCCCGAATAGCCGGGCCTCGTCCGCCGCCCGCGCCCCCTCGCGCAGCTCCCGGCCGCCCAGCGACCGCGGTACGGGCCCGCCTGCGGCCAGCGCGAGCTGCGGAGCCACGCCCGGTCCGGCGAGGAGGAAGCCCCAGTCCTCCCGCTCCCGGTCCTCGCCGCCGCCCCGGTCCGGGCTCGCGGCGAAGCCCGTGTACCGGCCGGTGACGCGGTACGGGCGGGTCGCGAGGCCGCCCGCGCGCATCGAGGCCTCCACCGTCCAGAAGGTCCCCGGCCGGGCGCCCAGCGGCCCGGCGTGCACCACGAGCCGCCCGTCCGGGGCCAGGGCCTCCGCGACCAGCCCGTAGAACTCGGCGGAGTACAGCTTCGTGCTGGCGGTGATGCCCGGGTCCGGAAGGTCGGAGATCACCACGTCGTAGCGTCCCCGGTCGGCCCGGAGCCAGGTGAACGCGTCCGCCCCGACCACCGAGACGCGGGGGTCACGGAAGGCGTGGTCGTTCAGCTCGGAGAGAGCGGGGTCCGTGCGGGCCAGTCGGGTGACGGCCGGGTCCAGCTCGACGACGGTGACCGAGCGGACATCCTCGTAACGCAGCATCTCGCGGGCGGCCAGTCCGTCGCCGCCGCCCAGGATGAGGACGCGGGCGCGGGGCCCGTTCATCGCGGGGTGCACCAGCGCCTCGTGGTAGCGGTACTCGTCGCGGGCGCTGACCCGCAGCCGGCCGTCCAGATAGAGGTCGAGGGAATCGCGGTCGGTGCCGGTCAGGACGACCTCCTGCACCCCGGTCTGCATGGCGACCCGCACCTGGTCCCCGTACACCGCCCGTCGCGCGGCCCGCTCGAAGTCGTCGACCAGCACCGTGGCCGTGGCCAGCACCGCGATCACCGAGCCGTTGACCAGGACGAGGAGCCACCGGGAACGGGAGGTGAGATCGCGCCGGAACACCCACAGGACCAGTGCGCCGCCCGCCGCCGCGTTGACCGCGCCGGTGAACAGCGCACCGGTCAACTGCCCCAGCACCGGCAGCAGCAGGAACGGGAACGCGAGCCCGCCGACCAGCGCGCCCACGTAGTCGGCGGCGAAGAGATCGGCGACGGCCCCGCCCGCGTCCTGCCGGTCGACGCGCTGGATCAACGTCATCAGCAGCGGGATCTCCGCGCCGATCAGCACCCCGATCGCCAGCGAGAACCCGACCAGCGCGTACTGCGAGTCGCCGAGCCAGGCGAACGAGGCGTAGAGCACCAGCGCGGAGGAGCCGCCGATCAGCGCGAGGGCCGCCTCGACCATCCCGAAACCGACGGCGGCGCGGCAGCGCAAACGTTTCGCGAGAAGGGAGCCGATGCCCATCGCGAACACCATCACGGAGAGCACCACGGAGGCCTGGGTAACCGAGTCGCCGATCAAGTAGGAGGCGAGGGCGACCAGTTCGAGCTCGTAGACGAGACCGCAGGCGGCGCAGACGAAGACCGCGGCCAGCACGAGGAACCGGCCGGTCCTCGGCCGTACAGGAAGCCGCGCCGCGCCCCCTCGCAGCGGTATCTGCTGGTCGATCATGAGGCGAACGCTACGTCACTGCATCATCGCAGCCTGTCACCCACACGGGTGTAAGTGCCCCTTCCGGTCAGGCCGCGGGCGCGGTAATCCGCACCCCCACCCTGGTCCGGGTCACCACCAACTGCCCTTCCTGCGGGTACGCGTGCCAGGTGCGCCACCGCACCTGACCCTCGGTCCGCTGGGCGAGCATCGCGGTGAAGGCGTACGGGCTGCCGGGGAAGGTGCCCGCCAGACCGTGCGGATGGTCGCTCACCAGGGCGAGCAACTCCTGCGCCCGCCCGGCGAACTGCCCCTGCGTCAGGGTCTCGACGCGCGCCGCGAATGCGTACTCCCAGTCCCCGAGCCGCTTCGCGACGCCGAGAGGCAGGGGGGTGCTGCTGCCGGGCATACAGGCCACGGTCTCGGAGCAGACGCCGCGGTCCTCCTGGAGGAGGACCTGATGGGAGGCGCCGAGCAGTCTCAACTGGAGTTCGGCGCCGCCGAGCTGGAGATCGAGGACCGCCAGGGCGGGCAGCGGCTCCCGCCCCAGCATCCAGGCCAGGTCGGCGGCGCGGGTATCGGAATAGGCCGTCTGGAGGGTGGTGAGCATGGGTGGGCTCCGCAAACACACATGGACACATGGACAGCAGGACGCCCCCGAGTTGCTGCGCGTGGGAGGTGGGGAGCGCCCGATCTGGTCCGACTGGGGTCCGAGGGCTGATTGTTCTCTTCGACGAGGGAATCACGAAGTACGCCCACTCACAGCGTTTTCGCCCAACTTGCCGTGGTTTCCATCCCCCCGGGGGCCCACCGGTTCACTTGTTCAACCAAAAACGTCCGCGTCGCTCAACAAAAGAGCGTCCGGAGGGAGTTCACCCTCCGGACGCCCGGCGTCACGTCACCTTCGGTGACCGTGCGGCGGCGGCCCGGTCAGCTGCCGCCGCCACCGCAGCCGCCACCGCCGCCCCCGCACGACGAGCCGCCGCCGCAGGAGTGCCCGCCGGAGCCGTCGCTGCCGGAGTCGCCCCCCGACCACCAGCCGCCGGAGCTGCCACCGCCGTCGGCCGAGGCCCCGCTCGCGGAACGCCGGCGACCGGCGCGCGGCTTCGACGGCCCGCGCCCACCGGTGACCCGCAGACCGGCCAACAGCGCTCCGATGACGACCACGGAAACCAGCACCGCGATGAAGACGCTCATGCTCCCCACCCGCCTTTCTCTCCCCCGAAGCGAGGTCCCCCCTCGCTTCCCCGTTGTTGTGTGAGGGGGATTCCCCGGCACTCCGCGCGCCAAAGCGGACTTGAGCAACTCCAGAGCTTCGGCCCAGGATGGCGCCCATGACACAGGGACGAGCGACACAGGGAACCCCAGCAGAGGGGCGGCCACTGCTCAACCGCCGCCTCGCCGCGTTCGGCACGACGATCTTCGCGGAGATGTCCGCGCTGGCCGTGCGGACCGGCTCCATCAACCTCGGCCAGGGCTTCCCCGACACCGACGGCCCCGAGGAGATCCGGGAGGCGGCGGTCCGGGCGCTGCGCGCCGGGCACGGCAACCAGTACCCGCCGGGCCCCGGTGTCCCGGAGCTGCGCGCCGCCGTCGCCGCCCACCAGGAACGCTTCTACGGCCTGACCTGGTCGCCGGAGACGGAGGTCCTGGTGACGACCGGCGCCACCGAGGCGATCGCCGCCTCGCTGCTCGCCCTCCTCGAACCGGGCGACGAGGTCATCGCGTTCGAGCCGTACTACGACTCGTACGCCGCGTGCATCGCCATGGCGGGCGCGAAGCGCGTACCGCTCACCCTGCGCGCCCCGGACTTCCGCCCGGACCTCGACGAACTGCGCACCCTGATCACCCCGCGCACCCGCCTCCTGCTCCTGAACACCCCGCACAACCCGACCGGCGCGGTGCTCACCCCCGACGAACTCGCCGGGATCGCGGCCCTCGCGGTTGAGCACGATCTGCTGGTGGTCACCGACGAGGTGTACGAGCACCTGGTCTTCGCGGGGGCGCACCACCCGATCGCCGCGCTCCCCGGGATGCGGGGGCGCACGGTGTCGATCTCCTCCTCGGGCAAGACGTTCTCGTACACCGGGTGGAAGATCGGCTGGGTCACCGGGGACGCGCCGCTGGTGGCCGCCGTGCGCGCGGCGAAGCAGTATCTGACCTTCGTCAGCGGGGGTCCGTTCCAGTACGCGATCGCCGAGGCGCTCGCCCTGCCCGACGCCTTCTTCACCGACTTCCGGGAGGGCATGCGCCGCAAGCGGGACCTGCTGGCGAAGGGGCTGCGCGCCGCGGGCTTCCGGGTGTACGAGCCGGAGGGGACGTACTTCATCACCACCGACATCTCCCCGTTCGGCGACGAGGACGCGGGCGCCTTCTGCCGCGCGCTCCCGGAGCGCTGCGGGGTGGCGGCCGTGCCGGTCTCGGTCTTCTACGACGACCCGGAGGCGGGCCGCAGCCAGGTCCGCTTCACCTTCTGCAAGAAGGACGAGGTCCTGGAAGAGGCGGTGGAGCGCCTGGCACGGCTGGGCTGAGCACGGAGACGGCCCGGGAGACGGTCGTGCTGACCGCCTCCCGGGCCGTGCCCGTCGCTGTGCCGTGCCCGTCGCGATGAAGAACTAGGCGCCCGCGGGCTCCTCGCCCTCCGTCTTGTCCTCGGCGGGCTCGATGCCGAGGCGCTCGACGAGCCACTTGTCGAACTCGATCGAGGCGCGGACCCAGCTCACCGTCGAGGAGACGAAGTGCTCCAGGCTGACGCCGGTGCCGATGAGCATCTGCGCCTCACCGATCAGCCGGACGGAACCCGCCTCGCCCTCCTCGCCCTCGTGGGCGTGGGTGTAGACCTTGGGCCACAGGGTGCGGCGGTTCCAGTCGTCGATGGCGTCCAGCAGGACGGGACGCTGGTCGAGCTCGTGGGGGCGGTCGTAGAACGTGCGGACCGAGAAGACCTGCTGCTCGTCCTCGCCCCGGAACATGAAGTACGTCCGGAACTCTTCCCACGGCGCCGCGAGGTCGCCCTCGTCGTCGACGACGTACTTCAGCTCCATCTGGTCGAGGAGCTGCTTGACGAGGTCCTGGTCAGGGACGACGGGGCCCTCCGGTCCTGCCGCCTGCGGTTCGGGCTGGCCCCCGAAATTAGGAATCGAGGACGGATCGATGCTCACCGTTATTTCCCTTCGTGCGGTTGCGGCCATCCTCTCCCATGGCGGGCGGGGCATGGCAAGCCCGGGCGGTCCCGATCCGCCACAAGCTGACAGACAGCGTGTGCGGACGGGACCCGCCGGGCGTCGGCCGGACATCGGCCGGACCCTCCACCGACAGACTGCGACGCTCCGTGACCGGCGGTTACGGCCTCACCCGGGAGGCCGTTACGCGGCGGGGCCGACGATCAGCCCGTCCTCGGTCCGCTCCACCCGTACGGTGTCACCGTCGCGGACCTCGCCGGACAGGATCTCCTTCGCGAGCCGGTCGCCGATCGCCGTCTGGATGAGCCGGCGCAGCGGCCGCGCCCCGTACGCCGGATCGTTGCCCTCCTCGGCGAGCCAGGCCAGCGCCTCCGGCGAGACCTCCAGGGTGAGCCTGCGGTCGGCGAGGCGCTTCGCCAGCCGGTCGATCTGGAGCCCGGCGATGTGCGCGAGCTCGTCGCCGGACAGGGCGGAGAAGACCACCAGGTCGTCGAGCCGGTTGATGAACTCCGGCTTGAAGGAGGCCCGCACCACGTCCAGCACCTGCTCCTTCTTGACCTCGGGCTTGACCAGGGGGTCCATCAGGAACTGGGAGCCGAGGTTGGAGGTGAGGACGAGGATGGTGTTGCGGAAGTCGACCGTGCGGCCCTGGCCGTCGGTGAGCCGGCCGTCGTCGAGGACCTGGAGCAGGACGTCGAACACCTCGGGGTGGGCCTTCTCGACCTCGTCCAGCAGCACGACGCTGTACGGGCGGCGGCGGACGGCCTCGGTGAGCTGGCCGCCCTCCTCGTAGCCGACGTAGCCGGGCGGGGCGCCGACGAGGCGGGCGACGCTGTGCTTCTCGCCGTACTCGCTCATGTCGATGCGGATCATGGCCCGCTCGTCGTCGAACAGGAAGTCCGCGAGCGCCTTGGCCAGCTCGGTCTTGCCGACGCCGGTGGGCCCGAGGAAGAGGAACGACCCGGTGGGCCGGTCGGGATCCGCGATCCCGGCCCTCGTACGGCGTACGGCGTCGGACACGGCCTGCACGGCCTCGCTCTGCCCGATCAGCCGCTTGCCCAGCTCGGACTCCATCCGCAGCAGCTTCTGGGTCTCGCCCTCCAGCAGCCGTCCGGCCGGAATGCCGGTCCAGGCGCCGACGACGTCCGCGATGTCGTCCGGGCCGACCTCCTCCTTGACCATGGTGTCCTTGGATGCCTCCTGCTCCGCCTCGGCGGCCTCCTCCAACTCCCGCTCCAGACCAGGGATCTCGCCGTACAGCAGCTTGGACGCGGCGTCGAAGTCGCCGTCGCGCTGGGCGCGTTCGGCCTGGCCCCGCAGCTCGTCGAGGCGCTCCTTCAGCTCACCGACCCGGTTGAGGCCCTGCTTCTCCTTCTCCCAGCGGGCGTTGAGGCCGCGCAGCTCCTCCTCCTTGTCGGCGAGGTCGCGGCGCAGCTTCTCCAGGCGCTGCTTGGAGGCGGGGTCGGACTCGTTCTTGAGGGCCAGCTCCTCCATGCGCAACCGGTCGACGGAGCGCTGGAGTTCGTCGATCTCCAGCGGCGAGGAGTCGATCTCCATACGGAGCCGGGAGGCGGCCTCGTCGACGAGGTCGATGGCCTTGTCGGGGAGGAAGCGGGAGGTGATGTAGCGGTCGGAGAGGGTGGCGGCGGCCACCAGCGCCGAGTCCGCGATCTGCACCTTGTGGTGGGCCTCGTAGCGGCCCTTGAGCCCGCGCAGGATCGCGATGGTGTCCTCGACGGAGGGCTCGGCGACCAGCACCTGCTGGAAGCGCCGCTCCAGGGCGGGGTCCTTCTCGATGCGCTCGCGGTACTCGTCGAGCGTGGTCGCGCCGACCATGCGCAGCTCGCCGCGGGCCAGCATGGGCTTGAGCATGTTGCCCGCGTCCATGGCGGAGTCGCCGCCGGCGCCCGCGCCGACGACGGTGTGCAGTTCGTCGATGAACGTGATGATCCGGCCGTCGCTCTCCTTGATCTCGGAGAGGACGGTCTTCAGGCGCTCCTCGAACTCGCCGCGGTACTTCGCGCCGGCGACCATCGCGCCGAGGTCCAGCGAGACGAGCCGCTTGTTCTTCAGGCTCTCGGGAACGTCGCCCTTGACGATGCGCTGGGCGAGCCCCTCGACGACGGCGGTCTTGCCGACGCCGGGCTCACCGATGAGCACGGGGTTGTTCTTCGTCCGGCGCGACAGCACCTGCACGACGCGGCGGATCTCCTGGTCGCGGCCGATGACCGGGTCCAGCTTGCCCTCGCGTGCGGCGGCCGTGAAGTCGGTGCCGAACTTCTCCAGGGCCTTGTACTGGCCCTCCGGGTCGGGTGTGGTCACCCGGCGCCCTCCCCTGCTCGTCTCGAATGCGGCCAGCAGCTTCCTGGCACTGGCGCCCTGCCCGTCGAGGATCTCACCGGCACGGCCGCCCTTGGCCGCGATGCCGATCAGCAGGTGCTCGGTGGAGATGTAGTCGTCGCCCAGCTCCTTGGCCCGCTGCGCGGCGTCCTGGATGACGGCCAGCAGCTCGCGGTTGGGCGCCGGCGGGGCGACGGTGGAGCCGGTGACGCTGGGCAGGCCCCCGAGCAGCCGCTCGGTCCCGCCCCGCACCGCGGCCTGGTCGGCCTCGACGGCGGCGAGCAGGTCGATGACGTTCTCGTTGTCCTGACCCTCCAGCAGCGCGAGGAGCAGATGCCCCGGGGTCAGATCGGCGTGCCCGCCCTTCACGGCCCTGCTGGTGGCCGCGTTGATGGCGTCCCGGCTCTTGTTGGTCAGCTCGGCGTCCACGTGTGGTCACTCCTCCTCGCGCCCGGTTTCCTGTGTTGACTTAATCAACCTACACAAAGTTGAGTCTATTCCACTCAAGGCATTGCGCGCACGCGCTGCGGGCCCTCGGCGACGCCCCTCGTACGCTGCCCTCATGGCAGACGTACACCACCCCACTCACGCATACGCCGCGTTCTGGCGCGAGAGCCACCTCTCCACCCTGACGACGCCCCGCCCGGACGGCACGCCGCACGTGGTGCCGGTGTGCGTGACGTACGACCCGGAGGCGGGGGTGGCGCGCGTGATCACCGACGGGGGCAGCCGCAAGGTCGCCAACATCCGGGCCGCCGGCCCCGGCGGGGCACGCGTGGCCGTCTGTCAGATCGACAGGGCCCGCTGGGCGACCCTGGAGGGCCTCGCGGTCATCCGCACGGAGCCGGAGGCCGTCGCGGACGCGGAAGCCCGTCACGAGGCGCGCTACGGCCGCGCCCCGCGGATCAACCCGACCCGGGTCGTCATCGAGATCACCCTCGACCGGGCGCTCGGCAAGGCCTGACCCACGACTTCCCCGGAAGCCGCCCCCGTACGGGAACAGCACAACGGCGCCACCGTGTTCAGGTCACGGTGGCGCCGCTGTGTGGGGGAAGCGCCGGAGCGATAGGTGACGACGGGGGAATCGCTCAGGCACTGCGGGGGGTGGCGGAAAGTGGTTCTGCGTCGAACAGCTCGTGGTCCCGCTGATCGAGATTGACGAAGATCATGCCGTACCTCACGGCACAGCGGACCGGCTGCGGCGCACCGCGCGGCCGACGGAGACAGCGATAGGCGCGGACGTCCTCGTCCTCTTCCATCACCACGACGATCGGCTCTCCGAACAGGGTGACCATCAACGAGTCGCCACGGCGGGGGAGTGCCGTGAGCAGATCGATGAAATGCCACCCTGAGCGATAGGCGGTTGCCATCTCGCGCCGGAAGGTGCGGTCGTCCGGCGGGGTACTCATACCCGACCCCGTGCGGCAGGGGCGTTCTCCGACAGCGACCCGGGGGCTGCTTCCGCCCCCGTCGTCCGTGCGGGCATCGAGTCCCAGGCCAGGTCCGGAGGCGGAGCGGCCTGCACCTGCGCGCCGGCCGCACCGTGGGTCACGCCGCCCTCAACGAGGTCAAGAACACTCAGCGCCCCGGTCGTCAGCCCAACGGAGAAGGCAACAGCAAGCACCGAGCGAAGCGTTTTGTTACTCATGATGGGCTTCGTCCTCACTTCCAAGGTTTCCTCTCCCCCGCAGAACAAGACGATGGCCTATCCAGGCACGTCAACGCCACAGAAGCGATGCATCATGTTCCTGCTGATTCATGTTCCTGGGGGGTGGAGAATTGACCACAGACAGCACCAAAGCAGTACATCCCCACTCGGTTAGTGCCTTGTGTGACGAGGGAGCACGGCTCTACGCCAGTGCGCTGAGTGTGGGCAAAATAGCTCGCGTCGAGGCGGAAGACGCGCCGTGTCTGCTGGAATTCGCCCTGCTCCATCCCGATCCCGACGACCCCACCTGGCTACGGCCGGTGCCGCCGTCCGCGGCGCTCACGCAGCGGCTCCACCCGATCGAGCGGGAGATCCAGGAGCGAAGGCGGCTCTCGGTGGAGCTCACCGAGGCGTTCGAACCCTTCATGGCGATCAGTGCCCAGGCTCCGCCGACCACACACGCCATTACGGTTCTCGAAGGCATCGGCCGCATCAACGCCTCGATCGAACTCGCCCTCGCCGAGTGCCGTTCGGAAGTCCTCACCATTCAGCCGGGCGGCGGGCGCAGCGAGAACGCGCTCACCATCGCCATGGAACGCGGCAAGATGCTCACGGAACGTGGCGTCGGCATGCGCACTCTGTATCAGCACACCGTGCGCCACAGCCATGGAACCCTCAATTACGCGGCCCGAATGGCCGAGAGCAAGGTGGAGATCCGCACACTCGAGGAGCTGATAGAGCGGCTCATGATTTTCGACCGCACCGTCGCCTTCATACCGGCCACCGACGACCGCACCGTAGCCCTTGAGCTGCGACACCCCGGCATCGTGGAGTACCTCGCCAAGGTCTTCGAGCAGTTCTGGCATCGCGCGGTACCCCTCCAGGAACAGATTCCGTACGACTCCACGACGGACGGCATTTCCGGGGTAAGACATTCGATCGCCAAACTGCTCGTCGAGGGCCACGTCGACGAGGCGATCGCCCGCCGCCTCGGCATGAACGTACGCACCTGCCGGTCGCACATCGCCAAACTCAGCGTCGCGCTCGGCAGCAACAGCCGGGCCCAGCTCGGCTATTTGATCGCACGATCCGGAATCCTGGAATCAGGCCCCGATCACGCGCTCACCCCCGAGCCCGGAGCGTGACCGCGCCCGGTGGCGGACGACCGGTGACAGGGCGGACGGCCGGTGGAATCCCGAACTCCCCTGCCGCCTGCGAGAATTCCGTACGTCAGGCCTGACCGACCTGACGCGTTCCCGCCACGCGACAGAAGGACCACGAAGACCGGATGAACGACACCACCCCCATACCCGCCGCCGTCGAGGACGACCACCACGGGGAGATCCTGGTCGAACTCGCGGGCGAACAGGGCGAGACGCTCGTCGTGAGCGGCGAGAGGATCCCCCGCGTCGTCCTCACCCGCGCCCCCGGCGCGGCGGTCGACGACCACATCACCATCGGCACCCGCGACCCCCGCCACCTCACGCTCACCGTGGACGGCCGGGAAGCGACGATCACGCCCGCCAAGGGGAAGCTCAGCCGCCGCTCCTACCGGGTCGACGTCCGCTGCGCGGGTACGTCCTACCGGCTCGTGCCCGACTCGATCCCGAGCAGCCGGCTGACCCGGAACGGCAAGCGCCTCGGGGACTTCTCCTCGGACGGCGACCGGCGGGTGCTCGCCGAGTGGCGGTCCAAGGTTGCCGTCGAGCCGCGCGACGCGGCGATCGGCTACGCGCTGGCCGCCGCGTTCGGCACCGGCGGCCAGCCGATGTGGATGATGGTGGTCGAAACCGTCAGCGAGTTCCTGCCGTAGTCCCCACGCCCCGCACACGCCATGGGGCCGGGAGAGCGTTCATCCGCTCTCCCGGCCCCATGGGCGTACGAAGGGACCCGCCGGACGCCGGTCCGTCGGCCGCTTCCGGTCCGTCGGCCGCTTCCAGTCCATCGGCCGCTTCCAGTCCATCGGCCGCTTCTAGTCCATCGGCCGCTTCGGCTTCGGCCGCCAGACCACCAGCGCGCTGGTCTGCTGCACGTCCTGGTACGGCACGAGGTCCCGACGGTACGAGGCGTGCACCTGGGCCTCGCGCTGCTGCATGGCGACCGCCGCGCCGTCCACCGCCGCCGAGAGCTCGGCGACGCGCTGCTGGAGGGCCGCGACCTGGTTCTCCAGCTCGATGATCCGCTTGATGCCCGCGAGGTTGATGCCCTCGTCCTGCGACAGCTGCTGCACGGTGCGCAGCAGCTCGATGTCACGGGCCGAGTAGCGCCGACCGCGCCCGGCCGTACGGTCCGGGGAGACCAGGCCGAGACGGTCGTACTGGCGCAGTGTCTGCGGGTGCAGGCCCGAGAGCTGGGCCGCGATCGAGATCACGTACACCGGTGTCTCATCGGTCAGCTGGTACGGATTGCGTCGACGGCCGTCCATCTCAAGCTCCCTTCGCAGCCTGGAACAGTTCCGCCCGCGGGTCCTCGTCCGCGGTCGCCTTCCGGTAGGCCTCCAGGGCGTCCCTGGCCTCCTGGCCCAGGTCCCTGGGGACCGCGACCTCCACGGTGACCAACAGGTCGCCGCGGGTGCCGTCCTTGCGCACCGCGCCCTTGCCCCGGGCGCGCATCGTACGCCCGTTGGGGGTGCCGGCGGGAAGCTTCAGGGTGACCGGGGGGCCGCCGAGCGTGGGGACCTTGACCTCGCCGCCGAGCGTCGCCTCCGGATAGGTGACGGGCACGGTGACCGTGAGGTTGTCGCCCTTGCGGCCGAAGACCGGGTGGGCGTCGACGTGGACGACGACATACAGATCGCCGGCCGGACCGCCGCGTTCGCCCGCACCGCCCTTGCCGCGCAGCCGGATCCGCTGGCCGTCGGAGACGCCCGCCGGAATCCTCACCTGCATGGTGTGCGCCGACTTCGCCCGGCCGCTTCCCTTGCAGACGTCGCACGGGTCCTGGGCGATGAGGCCCCGGCCCTTGCAGTCCACACAGGGGTCGGTGAGCGAGAAGCCGCCGCCGCTGCCGCGCGAGACCTGGCCGGTGCCGACGCAGGTCGGGCAGACCCGGGGGGTGCCGTTCTTGTCGCCGGTGCCGGAACACGCCTTGCAGGGCGCCTGGCTGGACATCCGGAGCGGGACCGTGGCCCCGTCGACCGCCTCGGTGAAGCTGAGCGTCACCTCGGACTCGATGTCCTGGCCGCGCTTCGGCTGGACACGGGTGCCCGTGCCGCCGCGGTTGAACAGCCCGCCGAAGACGTCGCCGAGACCGCCCCCGCCGCCGAAGCCGCCGCCCGCGCCGCCCTGTCCGCCGCCGCCCGGGGCGCCGCCTCCGAAGAGGTCGCCCAGGTCGAAGTTGAAGTTGCCGCCGGCACCACCGGGGCCGGCCCGGAAGCCGCCGTTGCCGAAGAGGGCGCGCGCCTCGTCGTACTCCTTGCGCTTCTTGGGGTCACCGAGGACGTCGTTCGCCTCGGAGATCTCCTTGAAGCGCTCCTCCGCCTTGGCGTCGCCCTTGTTGGCGTCCGGGTGGAACTCGCGGGCGAGCTTCCGGTACGCCTTCTTGACCTCGGCGTCGGTGGCGTCCTTGGGGACGCCGAGGACCTTGTAGTAGTCCTTCTCGACGAAGTCCTTCGTGCTCATCGACGTCCCTCCTTCCGGACGATCGGCCGAGCGGCCGGCCCGTGGGCCGGCCGCCGGGCCGGTCGGTGGGCACCGTGGTGGTCAGACGCGTTGCCGTCAGACCTCCTCGGTGCCACCGCTCTCCTCGTCGTCTGTCTTCTCTTCCTTGGCCGCGGCGGGCGTGGCGCCCGGCTGCGGCTCGGCGACGGCCACCCGCGCGGGGCGGATGGTGCGCTCGCCGATGCGATACCCCGGCTGCAGGATCGCCACGCAGGTCGTCTCGGTGACGTCCGGCGCGTAGCTGTGCATCAGGGCCTCGTGGATCGTCGGGTCGAAGGGCTCGCCCTCCTTGCCGAACTGCTGGAGGCCCAGCTTCGCGACGGTGGTCTCCAGCGATTCGGCCACCGACTTGAAGCCGCCGACCAGCTCGCCGTGTTCCCGTGCGCGGCCGACGTCGTCGAGGACGGGCAGGAGCTCGGACAGGAGGTTCGCGACAGCGATCTCCTTGACCGTGACCCGGTCCCGCTCGACGCGGCGGCGGTAGTTCTGGTACTCGGCCTGGAGCCGCTGGAGGTCCGCGGTGCGCTCACCGAGCGCGGTGCGTACCTGGTCCAGCTGTGCGGTCAGACCGACGGTCGGGTCGAGGTCCCCGGCCGGGGCCGCCGCCTCCTCCTCGGAGGAGTCGGCAGCCTTCGGCTCGGCGTCATCAGGGGTGGCGCCGGAGGGGACGTCGGGCTTCTCCTCGAAGCCCGGAGTCTCCTCGGTCACGCCGCACCGCCCTTGGTGTCCTTCTCGTCGTCCACGATCTCGGCGTCGACGACGTCGTCATCGGCCTTGGCCTGACCGTCGCCCGGGGCGTCGGCGCCCGGGGTGGCTCCCTCGGCCTGGGCGTTGGCGTACATCGCCTGGCCCAGCTTCTGGGAGACGGCCGCGACCTTCTCGGTGGCCGTGCGGATCTCGGCGGAGTCCTCGCCCTTGAGCTTCTCCTTCAGCTCGCCGACAGCGGTCTCCACCTCCGTCTTCACGTCAGCCGGGACCTTGTCCTCGTTGTCCTTGAGGAACTTCTCCGTCTGGTAGACGAGCTGCTCGCCCTGGTTGCGCGACTCGGCGGCCTCGCGGCGGGCGTGGTCCTCCTCCGCGTACTTCTCGGCCTCTTCGCGCATCCGGTTGACCTCGTCCTTCGGCAGCGAGGAGCCGCCGGTGACGGTCATCTTCTGCTCCTTGCCGGTGCCGAGGTCCTTGGCGGCGACGTGCATGATGCCGTTGGCGTCGATGTCGAAAGCGACCTCGATCTGCGGCACACCACGCGGGGCCGGCGGCAGACCGGTCAGCTCGAACATCCCGAGCTTCTTGTTGTACGCCGCGATCTCGCGCTCGCCCTGGTAGACCTGGATCTGCACGGACGGCTGGTTGTCCTCGGCCGTCGTGAAGATCTCGGAACGCTTGGTCGGGATCGTGGTGTTGCGCTCGATGAGCTTGGTCATGATCCCTCCCTTGGTCTCGATACCGAGGGACAGCGGGGTGACGTCGAGGAGCAGGACGTCCTTGACCTCGCCCTTGAGGACACCGGCCTGGAGCGAGGCGCCGATGGCGACGACCTCGTCCGGGTTCACACCCTTGTTGGCCTCCTGGCCGCCGGTCAGCTCCTTGACGAGCTCGGCGACGGCGGGCATACGGGTGGAGCCACCGACGAGAACGACGTGGTCGATCTCGGAGAGCTGGATGCCCGCGTCCTTGATGACGTTGTGGAACGGGGTCTTGCAGCGGTCCAGGAGGTCCGCGGTCAGCTGCTGGAACTGCGAGCGCGTGAGCTTCTCGTCCAGGTGCAGCGGGCCCTCGGCGGACGCCGTGATGTAGGGCAGGTTGATCGTGGTCTCGGTCGAGGACGAGAGCTCGATCTTCGCCTTCTCCGCGGCCTCGCGGAGACGCTGGAGAGCCATCTTGTCCTTGGACAGGTCCACGCCGTGCCCGTTGGCGAACTGCTTCACCAGGTAGTCGACGACGCGCTGGTCCCAGTCGTCACCACCGAGGTGGTTGTCACCGTTGGTGGCCTTCACCTCGACGACGCCGTCGCCGATCTCCAGGAGGGACACGTCGAAGGTGCCGCCACCGAGGTCGAAGACGAGGATCGTCTGGTCGTCCTTGTCGAGGCCGTACGCCAGCGCGGCGGCGGTCGGCTCGTTGACGATGCGCAGGACGTTCAGGCCCGCGATCTCGCCGGCCTCCTTCGTCGCCTGACGCTCGGAGTCGTTGAAGTACGCCGGGACGGTGATGACCGCGTCGGTCACCTTCTCGCCCAGGTAGGACTCGGCGTCGCGCTTCAGCTTCTGCAGGATGAAGGCGCTCATCTGCTGCGGGTTGAAGCTCTTGCCGTCCAGGTCGATCTTCCAGTCAGTGCCCATGTGGCGCTTGACGGAGCGGATGGTCCTGTCGACGTTGGTGACCGCCTGGCGCTTCGCGACCTCGCCGACGAGCACCTCGCCGTTCTTGGCGAAGGCGACGACGGACGGCGTGGTCCTGGCGCCTTCGGCGTTGGTGATGACGGTGGGCTCGCCGCCTTCGAGAACGCTGACGACGGAGTTAGTCGTGCCCAGGTCGATGCCGACCGCACGTGCCATTTCAATTCCTCCAACTGACTACTTGAGTGGATCTGACTCAAGGATGCATGACGCCGACGCCGGAGTCAACAGACCTGAGTCTCTTACGCTCAACTTAAGTGCTCACATAGAGCACACCCAAGGCGCGTCCGCCCTCCGCCCGCCCTCCTCGGCCACCCCACGACCGCACCCGCGCACGCCACACCCCTCGCGCACCACCCACCCCACCGTCTCACCGTGGGATCGTTCTGTCACAAAATGCCGTGAGACGGTCGTAACCGTCACCGACCGGCAGGTTTCACCGTGGATCGTCACACCATCGAACCTCGAACCCGGGCGGGCGCGATGCAGAACGCGAGGAAGCCGCGCGTACGGCGGAAGAACCAGAGAAGCCAGAGAAGCCAGAGAAGCCAGAGAAGCCAGAAGAGCGAGAAGAGCGAGAAGAGTCAGAAGGGCCGGAAGAGCCGGCAAGGCAACCAGGGCCGACAGGTCCAGCAACCGCGACAGCCACTCCCCCTCCCGGCCCGGCCCCGCCCGGTGCCGCCCGGTGCGGAGCCGCACAGCCCGGCACCGTACGAGGCGCGCCCGCGCCCACATCCGCACGCGGGCCCGCACCCACCCCGACACCCATCCCCGCACCCGTCCCCGTACAGGACAGTGACAGGGACGGTCAGGGGCCAGTTCCCCTCGCGCCCCGTGGCACACCTGGCCGGCCTCGCCGACCGGGCCGGGCGACTCGCGGACCACTTCCTCCCGCGCACACCCGCCGAACGCGTCCTGGACCTGACCCTCGGCACCGCTCTGCTGATCCTGACCGCCCCCGCCGTCGCCGCGGCGGCCCTCGCCCTGAGCGTGCGGCGCGCCCCGGGCGGCGCCTGGGACCACCGGCCCCGGGCCGGCCTGGGCGGCCGGGTCTTCGAGCTGCGCACCCTGCGCACCCGGAGGCTCCGGCTGGACCTGTTCTCCCGCCTGCCCCACGTCGTACGCGGCGACCTCTCCCTCGTCGGCCCCGCACCGCTGGCCCCGGGCGACCCACGGGCCACAGGGTCCGGCGCCCGGCAGTGGCGACAGGAACTGCGGCCGGGACTGACCGGTCTCGCGCAGGTGCGCGCCCGCTCCGGCATGCCGTGGGACGACCCCGCTCTGCTGGACCAGCACTACGCAGAGCACCATGGAGTGGTGCTCGACCTGGCGATCCTCGCCGAAGCCGCACGCGATCCCCTGCGGACGCGGCTCCGGAAGGCCCGTCGAACCAAGGCACACCTGAGCGACGCAGATCACCGACGACCCGACTACAGCCCGGTGGAATAAGTGGATAGTGTCAGCACAGACTAATTAAGTTACTGCTTAGTAGTAGCGGGCAGTAGTAACTGGATCCCGCTCTCGCAGGCCCGAGGAGCCCCGAAATGCAACTCGCCGCGATCATCGTGTCGCTGGTGCTGACGGTCGTCGGCGTTGCGCTCATCACCCGAGCCGTCGCGCAGATCTACCGCTTTGTCCGCCTGGGACAGTCGGTACCAGCAGGCAGCCGCACCGACGACCCCAAGCAGCGGACGATCACCCTGATCAAGGAGTTCGTCGGCCATACCCGCATGAACCGCTGGGGAATCGTGGGCGTCGCCCACTGGTTCGTCGCGGTCGGCTTTCTGACCCTGGGCCTGACGATCGTCACGGCGTACGGCCAGCTGTTCAAGGCCGACTGGGTGCTGCCGTACATCGGCACCTTCCTGCCGTACGAGGTCTACATCGAGTTCATCGCACTCGGCACGACCCTCGGCATCCTCGTCCTGATCGCGATCCGCCAGCTGAACCTGCCCTCGCGGGCGGGCCGCAAGTCGCGCTTCACCGGTTCGAAGATGGGCCAGGCGTACTTCGTCGAGGCGATCATCCTGATCATCGGCGCCGCGATCATGCTGCTCCGCGGCCTCGAGGGCGCGCTGCACCACGTGGACAGCTACGGCCCCGCGTACTTCGCCTCGTACCCCCTGGTGCTGGCCTTCAAGGGGCTGAGCGTCGAGACGCTGCAGAACCTGGTCTACCTGTTCGCGATGATCAAGCTCGGTACGACGATGATCTGGGCGATCACGGTCGGGCTGAACACCAACATGGGTGTCGCCTGGCACCGCTTCCTCGGCTTCCCGAACATCTGGTTCAAGCGGAACGCCGACGGCGACGTCGCGCTCGGCGCGCTCCAGCCGATGACGTCGGGCGGCAAGGAGATCGACTGGGAGGACCCGGCCGAGGACGCGGTCTTCGGCGTCTCCCAGGTCGAGCAGTTCTCCTGGAAGGGCATCCTCGACTTCTCCACCTGCACCGAGTGCGGCCGCTGCCAGTCCCAGTGCCCCGCCTGGAACACCGGCAAGCCCCTCTCCCCCAAGCTCCTGATCATGTCGCTGCGCGACCACGCGCACGCCAAGGCCCCCTACCTCCTGGCCGGCGGCGGCAAGGACATGGAGGGCAACGAGAAGGCCACCGAGGAACAGCTCAAGGACGTTCCCGCGGCCGCCCTCGCCGAGGCCGAGCGCCCCCTCATCGGCACCGCCGAGGAGAACGGCGTCATCGACCCGGACGTCCTGTGGTCCTGCACCACCTGCGGCGCCTGCGTCGAGCAGTGCCCGGTCGACATCGAGCACATCGACCACATCGTCGACATGCGCCGCTACCAGGTGATGATCGAGTCCTCGTTCCCGTCCGAGGCGGGCACGATGCTCAAGAACCTGGAGAAGAAGGGCAACCCCTGGGGGCTGGCCAAGAAGGCGCGCGTCGAGTGGACCAAGGAGGTCGACTTCGAGGTCCCGATCGTCGGGAAGGACGTCGAGGACCTCACCGAGGTCGACTATCTGTACTGGGTCGGCTGCGCGGGCGCCCTGGAGGACCGGGCCAAGAAGACCACGAAGGCCTTCGCGGAGCTGCTGCACATCGCGGGCGTCAAGTTCGCGATCATGGGCGGCGACGAGAAGTGCACCGGTGACTCCGCCCGCCGCCTGGGCAACGAGCCGCTGTTCCAGCAGCTCGGCCAGGAGAACGTGGCCATGCTGAACATGGCGTACGGCGAGGACGATGAGGACACGGCGACGAAGAAGCCCAAGTCGTCGAAGAAGATCGTCGCGACCTGCCCGCACTGCTTCAACACGATCGCGAACGAGTACCCGCAGCTCGGCGGCGAGTACGAGGTCATCCACCACACGCAGCTGCTCCAGCACCTCATCGACGAGGGCAAGCTGATCCCGGTGACCCCGGTCGAGGGCCTGATCACGTACCACGACCCGTGCTACCTGGGCCGTCACAACAAGATCTACACCCCGCCGCGCGAGATCATCGCGAAGGTCCCGGGGCTGCGGAACGAGGAGATGCACCGCCACAAGGAGCGCGGCTTCTGCTGTGGCGCCGGTGGCGCCCGGATGTGGATGGAGGAGCGGATCGGCAAGCGCGTCAACAACGAGCGCGTCGAGGAAGCCCTCGCCCTCAACCCGGACATCGTCTCCACCGCCTGCCCGTTCTGCCTCGTCATGCTGACCGACTCGGTCAACGGCAAGAAGAACGACGGCCAGGCCAAGGAGTCCATCCAGGTCGTGGACGTCTCGCAGCTCCTTCTGGAGTCGGTGAAGACCCCGGCCGATCCGGCGGGCGAGCCGGAGCGGGTGGACGCACCGGAGCCCGAACCGGCAAAGTGACCTGACGCATCAACGCGATGAGCGGCCGGACCTGCCTCGGGGGCAGGACCGGCCGCTTTTCCGTGGGGCACAGGGGCTCCGCCCCCCGGACGTGACGACCGCCGCACGCGAACGGTGAACTCGGGCATGTACGCGACGACGTATCTGGAGCATCATGTGCCCCGGATGAAGTCCGCCACGGCTCCCGGAACACCTTCCGGGACATCTCCCGGAGCACCTCCCGGGACGCCTCCGCGACGCCGACGGACACCGGATGACGAACGACGAACGAGGCCCCCGTGCGCCCACGCACCCGCACCCGCACCGAGCACCCGCAGGCAGCGGTCACCAGCAGGGTGACCCCCGCCCTCGCCGCAGGCTGTACGGCCCTGCTGCTGGCGCTCACGGCCTGTACGGGCCAGTCCCCCGCGTCCGACGGCAAGAACGGCGACACCCCGCCCCGGGCGCAAGAAACGCAGGCACAGTCCCAGACCCGGGCGGGCACGGCGCGCGTCCCCGTACCGCGAGGATCCGGCAGCCGCGTCCCGTACGACTTCAACGGCGACGGCCACCGCGACCTGGTCATCGACGACCTGGTGAAGGCCCCCGAGGAGAGCCACGGCGACGACGCGGGCATCGGCGTCGTCTACGGCTCCGACGACCGCCCCCTGGACCCGGCCGCCCGGCAACTGCTGAGCGCCCGGGCGAACGCGGCGAAGTCCGGCGACACCCTGCCCGCCGCGTTCGACGCCGAGTCGGCCTGCGACCTGGACCGGGACGGCTTCACCGACCTGATCGTCTCCACCGACCCCCCGTACAACGGCATCGGCGCCCCGCCCGTCCCCCTCCAGATCCTCTTCGGCTCCCCGCAGGGCCTGACGGGCAAGGCAGTCACCATACGCATCCCGCAGAAGGCCCGGTTCGGCAACGAGTGGCCCGAGCAGCCGGTCTGCGGCGACTTCGACGGCGACGGCAAGGCCGACCTCGCGGTCACCGCCAGCGCCGGCCAGGTCACCTTCCTGCACGGCCCCTTCACCCGCACCGGGGCCCCGCGCAGCGCGGATCTGCTCCCCGACGGCGGCCCGTACCTCTACGCCCCCGAGCCCCGGCCCGACACCGACGGGGACGGTTACGACGACCTCGTCGCCGCCGCCCGCCCGCACGCCCCCGGCCAGGCGGCCAAGGGCACCCTGCTGCTCGGCTCCGCGAAGGGCCCGGCCCGGCCGGGCGGCGCCTACGCGTTCAGGGCGGAGAAACTCCCCAACGCGCCGTTGAACGCAACGGGCACCACCCGCACCGCCCTCCTGGACCACGGCGACTACGACGCCGACAAGAAGCAGGACACGGTGGTGCGGACGTACCGGGGCGAGCGCCAGGACCTGATCGCCCTCTACACGGCGGGTAACACGGACAGGCCGGTACTCACCTTCTCCACGGCGCTGTTCCTTCCCTGAACTCTCCCTCCCGGGGCCCGAGCTGCGGCCCCTAGGGGATGTCACAGCTCGGCCGCAAAGGCGGGCGGGTTCCCCCGGCCCCCACTCCCCGCCCCCGGGGACCAGGTACGTTCGACGGGTGGCTGGATTCAGGATCGGACGCGGCCGGGACAACCGCACCCCGCAACAACCGCAGCAGCAGCAGCCGTACGGAGGGCAGGCACCACAGCCGCCGTACGGTGCTCAGCCGTGGCCGACGGCAGGAGGCCCCGGCAACGGCGGAGCGCCACCGCCGTACGGCCCGCCGCAAGGCGCCCCGTACAACGCGGGCGGCGGCTACGCGGGCCCCGGGCCAGGAGGACACGGCGGACGGCCCGGACACGGCCAGGGCCCCCACGGCCACGGCGGCCACGGCGGCCACGGCGAGCCGGAGTACTTCGGCGACCCGTACGCGGACCCCGCGCCCCATGACCCGTACGCCAACAACCCGGGTCACACGCAGGCGTTCCGCGTCGACGAGGACCCGTACAACGGCGGCAACACCTACCAGGCCGGTTCCGCCCCCGCCCAGCCGCCGGGCCCGCGCCTGCGCTGGAAGGAACTGCTGACCGGCATCGTGGCGCGCCCGGGACCGACGTTCTGGCAGATGCGGGACTACCCGGTCTGGGGCCCGGCGCTGGTCGTCACGTTCGTCTACGGCCTGCTCGCGCTGTTCGGCTTCGACCAGGCGCGTGAAGAAGCGATCAACGCGACGATCTCGACGGTCATCCCGTACGTCCTCTTCGCCGGCGTCGGCTTCGTCATCGGCGGCCTGGTCCTCGGCGCGGTGACCCACACCCTGGCCCGCCAACTCGGCGGCACGGGCTCGTGGCAGCCGACGGTGGGCCTGTCGATGCTGATCATGTCGATGACCGACGCCCCGCGCCTCCTCTTCGCCCTCTTCCTGGGCGGCGAGAACTCCCTGGTCCAGATCGTGGGCTGGCTGACCTGGCTGGCGGCCGGGGCGCTGTTCACGTCGATGGTCAGCAAGTCGCACGATCTGCCGTGGCCGAAGGCGCTGGGAGCATCGGCGATCCAGCTGATCGCGCTGCTGTCGATCATCAAGCTGGGCACGATCTAGAAAGCCCCGTACGCACGAGAAGGCCCCCGGAGCGCGGAACACACACGCACGCGGGGGCCTTCTCACGCACCCGACCAGACGGGTACACAGGCCTGTGGGGCCATGGCGCTACGGCGCTACGGCGCTACGGCGCTACGGCGCTACGGGTCTACGGGTCTATGAGGGAGGGGCCCTACGCGTCGAGAACCTGCCCGTCCCGCCGCACGACGGGCTTCTCCACGCTCCACGGGAAGTTGATCCACTGATCGGTCTTCTTCCACACGTACTCGCACTTCACGAGGGAGTGGGACTTCTCGTAGATGACGGCGCTGCGCACCTCGGCGACATGGTCGACGCAGAAGTCGTGGACGAGCTTGAGCGTCTTGCCCGTATCAGCGACATCATCCGCGATCAGAACCTTCTTCTTCGAGAAGTCGATCGCGTTGGGCACGGGCGCCAGCATGACGGGCATGTCCAGAGTGGTGCCCACCCCCGTGTAGAACTCCACGTTGACCAGATGGATGTTCTTGCAGTCGAGCGCGTAGGCGAGCCCACCGGCGACGAAGACACCACCCCGAGCGATGCTGAGCACGACATCGGGCTCGTACCCGTCATCGGCGACGGCCTGCGCCAACTCGCGCACGGCCCGCCCGAAGCCCTCGTAGGTCAGGTTTTCCCGCACGTCACTAGCCATGGTTGATCACACCTGGGTCCGATGGAAGTTCTGGAACGACCGCGAGGCCGTCGGCCCCCGCTGCCCCTGGTACCGCGACTCGTACCGCTCGGAGCCGTACGGGAACTCGGAGGACGAGGTCAGCTTGAACAGGCAGAGCTGCCCGATCTTCATGCCCGGCCAGAGCTTTATCGGCAGGGTCGCGAGATTCGACAGCTCCAGGGTCACGTGCCCGGAGAACCCGGGGTCGATGAACCCGGCCGTCGAGTGCGTCACCAGCCCGAGCCGCCCGAGCGAACTCTTGCCCTCCAGCCGCGAGGCCAGATCGTCGGGGAGCGAGATCACCTCGTACGTGGACGCCAGCACGAACTCCCCGGGGTGCAGGATGAACGCCTCGTCGCCCTCCGGCTCGACCGTACGGGTCAGATCGGGCTGTTCGACGGCCGGATCGATGTGCGGGTACCGGTGGTTCTCGAACACCCGGAAGTAGCGGTCCAGCCGCACGTCGATGCTCGACGGCTGCACCATCGAAGGGTCGTACGGATCAATACGGACTCGGCCGGCGTCGATCTCGGCCCGGATGTCCTTGTCTGAGAGAAGCACGTCCCGAGGATACGCAGAACGCGCGAGCCCGCCCCAACCGGACCACCCGCGCGCCTGCAGAACACCTCCGCCCCGCTACCTACGCACCCTCTCGCACCCACCGCCACAACAGCCGACCACGACGCACGTGCCCACAACTGCTTCCGCCGCCTGCTGACCCACGACTACTGCGACCGCCGCTTGCTACCACCACGGCCTACCGCTGCTTATCACCCCTGTGCCCTACCGCTTCTCGAACGCCACCGGCACGGCCTGCCGCAACCGGGCACACCGAGGACACCGGATCAACCGCCCGGGCCCGATCCGGTCGGCCCCGAGCTGCTGCAGCGGGAACGACGAGGTAGCGAAAACATGCCCTTCGGCACAGCGGACGACGGTGCGCTCCATCGACTCCATCAAGCCCCTTCCCCAACCACATATGGACGAGAAAGCCACATTAGGGGATGAACGGGACGCCGCTCCACGCGGCACTCCGACCACCCACGCTACGCCCCCAACTCCCGCCCATCACACCCCCGTCCACACCCCCTCCCCCACCGGACACACAACACGGAGACCCCACGGCTCATCAGCCGGGGGCCTGACATGGGGTAGAGTGTGGAACGATGCAGCGCCGGTGATCGGCACGCTTCGCGGGTGTAGTTTAATGGTAGAACATGAGCTTCCCAAGCTCAGAGCGCGAGTTCGATTCTCGTCACCCGCTCCACATGAAAGCCCCAGGCCAGTGGCCAGGGGCTTCTTTGTTGTCTAGACCTCTTGCGGTGCGGCGTGCCCTCCGCGTGCCCCATCTATGAGGCCCGAAGGGCTTGCGCCCATACCGCCGGCGGGACCAGCGGACGGTTGAAGCATCCGCTCAGCACGTCCGGCGTCGGCTTTCAAGACGTTACCGATCTGCTGCGTGTCGGCCGAGACTGGGGCGCTTCTGAGACAGAGATAGCCATTCGCCAGCGGAGGAGATCCGACGTGGTCGAAGGTGGGGCCTTCATTGGACGGCCCTCGGGGGAGGTGGCAGGTGCCGCTGCTGTCTTGGAAGGCGGGAGTGCCCCGCGGACGCACACCGGACTCTGATGCCGGACAGAAGTCGGAGCCCGTTCCCCAAATACCAGTGAACGGCAAGACTGGTCGGCCGCTGGCCTACGTACCCGGCCAGCGCCCCGTCCGGTCGGAGTACGCTCGACGAGATCCAGCGCCAAGCAGCAACTCCGTCATTCGGGGGTTGGCTGGCTCCGTGCACGAGCGAGTCAACAGGATAATGCAGGCACGGGACTGGGTCGGGCGATGGCAGGACAAGATCCAGGGAAGGCCCCAGCGCCCCATTCGGGGTCTAGACGAGTTCACCGGGGAGCCTCTCGCGCAGTGGGCTCTGACGAATGTGCTGTACGCGCGAAAGCGGCCGGTGCCGTCCTTTGGATTCGCGTTGGCTCCGGTACTCACCCACAGCGTGGCGGCACGACGACAACGTCGACTCCGCTTCACTCTGTTGCTGGCCACGTCCCTCTATATGGCAAGCACTCACCCACTGGGACTTGCGGCGCTCATCCTCGCCATGCTGGTCTGGCAGTTCCTCACCGGGCGGGCCGGTCGAGCAGTCATCCGCTGGGGTTTCAGCGCACTGGTTCCGACTGTCCTGCTTGCTGCAGCCCTGCTTGCCCTCTGGACCTTCGTCAAGCCTCATCAGCCGATGCTGCGCGATGCCGTGGTGGAAGCTCTTATCGTCGCTCCTCACCTTCCCATCGGCACCACTAGCATTCATCTTCTTGACCGTTTGGTGTGTCACGCCTATATGCAGTCACTACGGCCTAGCCGCACACAACTGGCCAAACGCCCCTTCCTCGCCCCTTACGCTGCTAAGAAGATTGCTTCGCACGAAGTCTCAGAGCAGTGGCAAAGCATTGCCTACCGCCGGGAAGGCAATGTAGACCGCTTCGTGGGAGCCGGCCTCGATTCGTGGATGAGGGGTGCTACCCGCATCCAGCTAACGTCAGCTCGCACCAGCGATGAGGAAGAAGACAATCTTTCGGCCACCGGTACGTTCGATCTCGATGCGAGCCAAAAGTTTGAGGCGGACGAACTCCTGGACAAGGTGCGTGACGAGCTAGAGGAACTTCGCGGA
Organism: Streptomyces sp. NPDC091287; assembly: GCF_044768525.1. Classification (NCBI taxonomy): domain Bacteria; kingdom Bacillati; phylum Actinomycetota; class Actinomycetes; order Kitasatosporales; family Streptomycetaceae; genus Streptomyces; species Streptomyces sp. NPDC091287. The sequence goes on along the minus strand of NZ_JBIVUV010000016.1, from coordinate 40,260 downwards.
GCTCTGGTTGAGACCCACGCCCTACCCAACTGCGATGTGGCCGAATTCCTAGGGGTTCCAGAGAGTCGATGGAAAACCTTGGGGCAGAGTAGGGGCGGTGTCAGTAAGTCAGAGTGGCCGGAAGCTACTGAAATGTGCACCGAGGCCCGTGACGCGCCAACCGGCCACTTCTCTCGTAGATACCTGGCTGCGCAGGTCATCGCATGGGACGGGCAGATTGTGGTGACAGTCTTCGCGCACGCTGCGTTGGAAGGCAACACCCTTCACTTCGTTACCCGTCCGCATGTCCACGCCCCATTGACCCCTTCGGCGAACGTTACTCCCGCGAAGGGTTGGGACCTCGCCAGGAAGCTGGCGGAAGCGCCGCTTCACGCGGTCGGAGACACCGTCGCACTAGCTGCCTTGACCTACACAGCAGTCGGCCGTGGCCTCGGACTGCTGAGCGCGGCAACCACAGCCGCATCCGCTGTTCGCCATAGGGACGACGGCAAGCCCGTAAGCCTTCGAGAGCACTGTGGCCGGGCGACGACTGATGATATGCACCAGACCGAGGACGTGCAGCGGTACGTTTCGATCCTCCAGTCGAGGATGTTCAGCACTGTGAGCGCCTTTCTCGCTGACCACGGTCTGGCCACCGGAGACTTCAAACGCCAGGCCATTGCCATCACACAGAACTTCATCAGCGGCGACAACAACCAGGTGAACACCGGAAATATGGGCGGCGGCATGCAGCAAGGCTCCGCGCCTGGCAGTCCGGCGAACAGAACCGAGAAGGCGGGATGACCATGCGTTTTGGACGAGCGAACACAAGTGGCGGCACCCACGTCACCGGCAGCGGCAATCAAGTCAACACCGGCAGGGTCGGCGGCGACATGCGCCAAGTCCAAGTTTCGGGACGGGAAGCAGACGATCCCAGGCTTTTGGCCGCGCAGGCCAAACTCGCCGAGTTGGCAGCCGCCCTGGACACGCACGCTGGCGAAGTCCACAGCATCGACAGCTGCCGACAGGCCGTGGCCAGAATCGACGAGGAGCTTCGCGAGCCGACGCCGGACGGCCGCCGCCTTACCGAAACCTTGGAGATGCTTAGCCTCGCGCTTGGCTCTGCCGCGTCCTTGAACTCGCTCGCCGACTCGCTTCGAAGCGCGATCCAGGTGCTGCTCAGCTGAATGTGTGGCCTGCCGATCGGCAGGCCACACATGTGGGACACGCGAGCTGGGCGAGGAAAAGGCTGCCGCCCCGCCCAGCTATTTCTACCGCTCGGCCAGGCGGCTCGCCTCCTTGGCCCTTTGGCGTCCTTCCCGCACCCGTACGTCGATGCCCTCCGCCACCTCCCGCTGCCGCTCCCCGTCGGAGTGCTGGTAGATCAGCGCCGCCTTCTCCGAGGACTGGCCGGCGCGGACCATCGTGTCCTTGAGGGTGGCGCCCGACTGGGTGGACAAGGTGTGGCTGGTATGGCGGAGGTCGTAGAAGCGGAAGTCCTCCGGCAGGCCCACCTTGGCGCGGGCCCTGCGCCACTTGCGGCCGAAGGAGGACCGCCGGAATGGCGCGCCCCGCTCACCGACGAACAGGAGGCCGTTGGGTTCCTTCTCCGCGTACCAGTCCAGGTGGCGTTTCACCTCGATGTGCAAGAAGGCCGGGAGGAAGACGGTTCGGCGTCCGGCGGTCGACTTCGTGTCGCCCTCGACCCGGCGGCCTGTGGTCAGCTCCGGCGCGGCGTCGCTGATCCTGGCCGCGAGCGGTTCGAGCGTGACGTCGGGCCGCCGCAGTGCCGCCTGCTCCTCCGGCCGCATCGGCCCGTAGGCACCGAAGTAGACCATCAGCCGCCACCTGGGGCCCATGGCGTCCGCGAGCGCGTCGACCTGTTCGACGGTGGCGGTAGGGCGTTCCTTCGCCCTCTCGCTGCCGGCGCCCCTGATCCGGCAGGGGTTGCGGCGGATCAGCTCGTCGTCGGCGGCCGTCTCCATGATGGCCTTGAGGAGGCGGTACGACTTGGCGACGGTCGTCGCACCGGTTGCCTCCAGCCGCTCGGCCCGCCAGGTACGCACACCGGGCGGTGTGATGTCGTCCAGGTTCACCGAGGCGAACGTGGGCAGCAGGTGCAACCGCAGGAGCCTGCGGTACAGCTCCTCCGTGGTGGCCGAGAGGCCGCGCTCCTCGACCCACTGGACCGCGTAGGCAGCGAAGTTGAGCGCCCCGGCGTCCGGGTCGACCCAGTGCTTGCGCTCGATGTCGGCCTGGGTGAGCGTGAGCCAGGTCTGGGCGTCCGTGCGCGTCGAGAAGGTCTCCGGGGCGGTACGGCGGCTGCCGTCCGGGGCCCAGTAGCGTGCCTGCCAGCGCCCCGAAGGCAGTTGGCGGACCGTGCCGAATTCACGCCGCCTCTGCGGCTTGCGGGTGGCCATCAGGCGGCCTTCCCGTAGCGGGAACGCTCATCGCGGAGAGTCGGCACGGTGCGCTCCTCGATGTATGCGGCGATGGCGCTCTCGGGTATCCGCACGGGCTTGCCGAGCTTGACGTAGCGGATACGGCGCTCCTGGACGAGTCGCCGGATGAAGCGCACGCCGGTGCCGAGGCGGTGGGCAGCCTGCTCCACGGTGAGGAGGGGGTCGGTAGTGGTCACCTCCTCCGCCTGGAGTGTGCGCTGAGCAGGGACGTGCGGTATCGCCGAAGGGCGCAAAGTTGGTGCTCCGGTTCTGGCCGGCGGGCAGGGCGGCAACCCTGGGCTGGCCTGGTGTCGTTCAGGGATGGGACGGGTGATGCGTCCGCAGCGGGGGTTTGCGTTCCCACTGCGGCGGCTGGATCGGTTCGCTACGCGTCGGAAGCGGGACCGTACTCATCGTTGACCTTGATCAACTCGGTCGCGATGGCGTTGGAGACCATCACGTCGGCTTCCTCCCGGATGTCCGGGTGGTCGGCAAGGTAGGCATCGAGCTGGTCGCGGGCTCTCCGTGCCTCGTGGTTGGCGCGGTTGGCGGAGCAAGGTATGGCGTTGGACCGTCCAAGGGCCGGTCCAACGCAGGTTCCTCCGCCCCGGGGGTGGCGGAGGGTCTCGGGCACCAAGGGGCGCCCGAGCAGGATCAGCCCATCGACACCTCCAGCGCTGCCGTGCCGCAACCGCGTGCCTCCGAAGCCGCCGCGCTCCACCGCGATCGCAACGAGACCCAGCGCACCGCGCGCGTCGATGTCCGCTACAGCACCGAAGAGAAGGCGGACATCGTCGCCAAGGCCCGCTCGCTGAACATCGCCGCCGCCCACTACGTCGGTGTCGTCGTCATGGCCCACCTCGACGGGGACCTCGCCTTGCCCGGTCAGCGCACCCCGCTCGACGACTACGTCGACGAACTCACCACCCTCCGTGGCGAGGTCGCCAAGATCGGCCACAACATCAACCAGATCGCCAGGAAGCTCAACTCCGGCGACCTCCCTCACTCCGGCGACACCGCCACCCTGGCCCAGGCCGAACGCACCCTCGCCTCGGTCGGCACCGCCGTCCACCACATTGCGGAGGCCACCAACCAAGCCGTCGCCACAAAGAGCCACCGATGATCGCCAAGATCAGCAGCGGCAAGAGCACAGCCGGCCTCATCCGCTACCTCTACGGACCAGGCCGCGCCAACGAACACACCGATCCCCACCTCGTCGCCTCCTGGGACGGCTACGCCCCCGACCCCGGCCGCGCCGACGACATCACGGCGGCCAGGAAGCAGCTCGTCGACGACCTCGACCTGCGCGTCAAGCAAGCTGATCGCCTGGGCCGCGCCCCGAAGCAGCACGTGTGGCACTGCTCCCTACGTGCGGCACCCGGCGACCGCCTCCTCGATGACGGCGAGTGGGCGGACATCGCTCGTCGCGTTGTCGCGGCCACCGGCATCGCACCGGCAGACGCCCCGGACGGCTGCCGCTGGATCGCCGTACGCCACGCCCCCGATCACATCCACATCGCCGCCACAAAGGTCCGAGGTGACCTCCGCTCAGCACGTCACTGGAACGACTACCTCACCGCTGACCGCGAACTCGCAGCCATCGAGGGGGAATACGGGCTGCAACGGGTCATCCGCGGTGACCGCACCGCCGCCAAACGGCCCCATCGCGCCGAACAGGAGAAGGCCCTGCGAAACGGCCAGGCCAAGGCTGCCCGCGAACGCCTGCGCACCGTGGTCCGCACAGCGGCGGCTGCCGCCACCGATACCGACGAGTTCCTCGGTCTGCTCAGCCACACCAAGGGAGTCCTCGTCGAGGTCCTGCACTTCCCCTCGGGAGAACCACGCGGCTACAAGGTCGCCCTGGAGAACGACCGGAACGCCAAAGCAGAATCGGTGTGGTTCTCCGGCTCCACGCTGGCGCCGGATCTCTCCCTCCCGAAGATCCAGAGCCGTCTCGCCGCAGTAGAGGTTCCAGCGTCCGCCGCCGAGGGGCGTCTCAGGCCGCACCCATGGCATCAAGCCACCGCAGCCACCGAGCGCATCCCCCACCACCTCGACCAGCCGGACGCCGGAGCCGCCCAGGCCCACCTGGCCGCCTTCGGCGAAGCGCTCGACGCCGTAGCTCTCACCGCACCGCCAGACATTCGTACCGAACTCCGCTCAGCAGCCTCAGCTTTCGAGCGGGCGACCCGTTCGCGCGTCCGCGCCGAGCACCACCACGCTCGTGCTCTACGCGGCGCGGTCAAGGCGATGCTTCGCGAGCCGGCACCGAAAGACGGAGCCGCCTTGGCGATGTTCCTCGACGCTGCGCTACTCGCCGTCATCGCCGCCGCACGCTGGCACGACCGACGAGAGCACGAGCAACAGGTCGTCGCAGCCCACAAGAGCCTGCTCCACCTCCAGGCCGCCTACGACCACACGGCAGCCACGCCCCTACTGGTCCTCGGCCAACGCCGACCGTCCCAGAATCTTGCGGACCAATACGTCCGGCTCATCCGCCAGGCCGCCCCGGCGCACGCCGACCAGATCCTCGCCGACTCTGCCTCGCAGGCGCTCACCACCGCATTGGCCGAAGCAGAGGCAGCGGGCCATGACCCCAAACGCCTGTTGCAGCAGGCAGCAGAAGAACGAGCCCTCGACGACGCACGCTCCCCGGCACGCACCATCGCCTGGCGCGTACATCGGCTCTCGCAGAGGCCGGCTCCCAGTCGACGAGCTCTGGCGGCACAGGCTCGCAGCACCGGACTACGCCACATGCCCTCGCCCGAACCTGCGGCGACGGCTTCACCCACCATTCCCGCGTCTCGCACTCGGCGGAGGTGATCGTCCAGCGGCTACCCCTCAGCGTGAACGAATCAACGGCTCTGTTCTGACCGGAGCTGGGAGAGGGTGTGCACGACCGGCAAGTCGTACTGGTCCTTGTCCTGCTCCCAGAAGGCGAGTACCCGAGCCGTGGCCTCGGCCATGTCCGTGGGCAGGTCAGCCGCACGGAGAGTATCGGCGACCTCTTCCATCTCAGGTGCCCAGCGCCAGGCTCGGGCTGCAACACTCGGCAGGTACTCCGGATCGGAGAGGATCGCGGAGATCATGATCTCGGCTTCGGCCGCGAGCTGATCACCGACTCCATGGGTGTCGGCGAGCGCGTGAGCGATGCCGGCGAGGGTACGAGCGGCCTTCTGGTAGCTGGCAAAGGCCATCTTCAGCGCGGAAGCGGAACCGGGTGTGTCCCCGACCTGGCACACGTGCAGCGCAGAGTCCGTGAACAGCGACGCCACCAGGTCGACGGCAGAGTCGGCCCCTGCGAGATAGAGCCGTGTGGCACGCCCCTCGCCTGGCGGCTGACCGAAAACGGCTCCGTCGACGACTGCGGAGCCGGGGCGGATCTCGTCGGCGATGCGCCGTACGCGTTGAGGGCTGATGGCGTTGACATCGGCATACACCCCCGCGAAGCCGTGCGCGGCCACCGCCGCCGCAACGTCCTCCGCCGCCTGCGGTGGGCAGACTGAGAGAACGACTGCGCTTCGGGACAGCGCTTCCGCAAGCGAGTCGCAGGGCGTGGCACCAGCCTCCCTCCCGCGGAGCCAGGTGTTCTCACTGCGGCCCTTGGTCACCGACAGCGCCTCATGGCCGCCGGCGGCGAGCTCGGCGGTGATCGCCGCGCCCATGGTTCCAGGGTGGAGGACGGTCACGGTGATCACTGGCTGCCTCCGGCGGTGCGCGACGTGGAATGTTCCTCATCCCCATGATCCGCTGTCTCTCGGCGCCGGCGGCTTCGGGCTCAATGCCTGATGGCAGTCCGGGCGCTGATGGCGGACAGAAGTGCCTCCGGTCTCGGACTCGCCGTTCAGGACGGGACAGCGGTACACGGGCCGCGGCCCCGACTGTCCTTGCAGCTCGTCTCACGCTGAAGCCGCGTCATGGGTACCGTGCAGGAGACGAACTCTGTACGGACAGACCGGCGGTCGCGCCGGATCGTCCGGCGGCCGGGAGGTGTCCTGATGCTGGAGGAAGCCGAGGAGATCGGCAAACGCGCTCGCAGGGCGAGGCTGCGACTGGGCATGCCGCAGGCCGACCTGGCGACGGCCCTCGGGAAGTCGCAGGGCTGGGTGTCGAAGATGGAGCGTGGACTGATCGAGCTGGACCGGGTCGGCCTGCTCAACCAGGTGGCCGCAGAGCTGCACGTCCATCCGAACGACCTGATCGGACGCCCGTACAGCAGCTCCCCCGACGACAGCCAGTGGCAGATCGCCGCCTCGTCGATCCTGCGCGAGCTGCGTCGCTACGACCTCGTTCCCGTCTTCGACGGGGATCCCCGACCGGCCTCACAGCTATGGCGTGAGGTGACCCGGCTACACCGCCTGCGGGACACCGCCTCCAACGTCGCGATCCTCCGAGTTCTCCCGGACCTGTTCCGGGAAGCGCGCGCCCTGGCGGAGGACTCGGACGGGCACGAGCGGGAAGAGGCGTATGCCATTTACGCCGTGTGCTGCAAGTTCGCGCACACCGCCGCGCACGCCCTCGGACACCCGGAGTTGGTGGCCATGGCGTGCGAACGGGCCGCGTGGTCTGCCAGGTTGTCGGGAGATCCGGTGCTGCCTGCCGTCGCCGACTGGATGCGCGTCTGGGACATGTGGGCGACCGCTGACTGGACCGACGCTCTGACCCTCTCGGACAAGGCGATCGCCTCGGTGCAACAGCCGTACGAGCATGGTGATCCGCTGGCTGTGCGGGCTTGGGGCACGCTTCAGCTTCGCGCGGCCATCTCCGCCGCTCGGGCCAACCGTCCATCGGAAGCGGAGGACCGGATCGGACATGCGAAGGACGCGGCTGAACGCATGGACGCGTACGTCGGGGCACCGGTGTACGACCGGCATTCGCTGACGTTCTCCGCCGGAAACGTGCAGATCCACGCGATCAGCGTGGCCCTGGAAATGGGCGAGCAGGGCAAAGCTCTGGAGATAAACCGCCGCACCAGCCCGAGCTTGGTCGGGGCACTGCCCAACTCCCGTCAGGGTCACCACCACATGGACGTCGCACGGGCCTGGCTGTGGGACGGGAACCGGGCAAAGGCCCTCACCGAGCTGGAGACGGCTGAGCGGATCGCGCCGCAGCTCGTACGGAACCACCCCATCGCCCGTTCAACGCTTCGCAGCATCGTCTACGCGGAACGGGCAGCCACGAGGGAGAAGCTGCGGCACATGTCCGACCGCTTTCACCTGGACGGATAGGGGTCGTATTCCTCCGGCTCATATTCGAGGCCCGTCCTGTCCCTAACTTCGGGGCATGACGCGACGACGTTCTTCTCATCTTCCCTCGCAGGAAGCCGAGTTAGGTACGGCAGCACCGTTCGTTCCACGGCTCGGCGACCTCGCAACGGACAGCGCTCGCGATGGCCGTGTCGGGGTCGTGGTCGCTCTCCCCGGTGAGGGCTCCGCTACGACGTACCACCTGCGTCCGCCCGGGGGCGGGGCCCCGTGGTCCGCGCCCGCCGACGGGACGACGCTCAGTCCCGTGCCGGTGAGGGCCACCCACGCCACGCTCTCGGCCGGACGGGACGCGGTCTACGACCCGCGGGCCCGGCAGGGATCGGTTCCCATCGAGTTCCACTTGGATGACGGCTCGACCCTCGATGGCGCGCTCATCCTCACCTCTGTCGAGCTGGAGTGGCTGCACCAGCAGACCAGCCGTCTCGTCGACGCACACGGACATGCCCTCGGCGGCACCCCGTGACCGGGGCTCGGCGACGCCACGCCCGAAAGGCCGCGCCGCGCTCCGTACGCCCCGAAGGCGGAGGCATCGCGCTCACGCTTCTGGCCGTCGCCGGCCTGGTGGGCCCGGCCTGGGCACTGCGTGAGCAGGCCGCCCCGCTCCTCAACGGTCTCGGTCACCAGACCGCCGCCGTCTCAGCGGACGCGAGCTCGCCCTCCGACCACTGACTCCGCTCCGCTGTCCGGGACGTTCACCCCACCTTCCCGGCAAACGGAGCCTGCCATGCACCCAGAACATCCAGGCGTGATTCTCCAGGGAGAGATCATGGACATCCCGTACATCGTCATCGACCAGCTCACCCCCGACCAACAGCAGGTCTGGAAGACCTACTTCGGCGACGCCGACCGACCCCGCTACATCGAGGAAGGTATCTGGCGCCGTACGCAGGAGAAGGCCACGGCTGACCAGAGCGGCTGGACGGCCGCCGACGACGCCCGGCGGCGGATCATCCACTACCGCTACCGGTACGGTCTGGTCCCCACCACCGCCGCGCCGGCCATCGGCCTGACCGACCTGTACCTCTACCACTCCGCTACCGCTCCAGCGGATGAGATCGACGCGCACCACGACGCCCTGTGGGACTCGCTCGCCACCGGCGGCTGGAAGGAGGCTCCCGGCGGATTCTTATGGACACGCCGGGATCTGAAGTGCCGGATCACCGAGCACGACGCCCACCCCCAGGACGCGGCGGCGGGCCGTACCCTCCCCGTCGGCTACCGCAGCCTGGACGTGCAGATCGCCTCGGTGTCCTACGCACCACCGCCCGCTGTCCGGCAGCTGCCGTGGAACGTCCTCTCCACCGGGATCAGGTGCAAGGACCGCCCCGGTACGCCGACCCGCGTCCCGGACCTGTCCGTCCTCGCGGACCTGCTGCCGTTCCAGGTGGAGATCGGCTGCGGTACGTCGGTCGAGGCGGGTATCCCGCCCCTGCACCGGCTCCACGAGATCTACCGGGTGACCGACCGCCAGGGCCACGAGCCTCGGGAACACCGCTTCACCCTCTCCCCGACAGCGGACACGCTCCTCCACGAGGTTCTGACGGAGCCGGAGGAGAAGACTGCGGAGTTCGTGGAGATGTTCCGCGCCTGCTTCCTGGCCGAACCGACCCCGGCGATGTGGGCGCTGAAGGAACTGAAGGACGCCGGTCACCTCGTCGGCCCAGTCATCACCAACAACTTCGACGTGCTCGCGGCGCGCGCCGGGCTCGACGAGTGCTTCATGCGCCGCTACGACCAGGCCGTACCCGATGTCGAGTGGGTGGACGGTGCCAAGGCCCTCCTCGTCGTCGGCCTGCACGCCGACCGCCGCAAGGTCCAGGCCCGAGCCCGCGCTCGCGGCATGCAGGTCGTCTACCTGGACCCGGAGGGCTTCTGGCGCGACGGACAGTTCATGCCGTACCCGCTGGAAGGGCCCCAGGACAGCGACCTGGTCTGCCGGGCGACCGCCGCCGAGGCCCTGCCCGCCCTCGTCAACCTGCTCAAGCAGCACGCTGGTTGAGCCACCTGCACGAAGAGGGCCGCGCCGGGTGTTGGCGCTAGCGTGACGCACCCGGCCGGCCCGGACTCCCTGGGCGGGCAAGGGACAAGGAAAGGAGCGTCGACCCATGCGCGTATCCGTCATCGGCTGTGGTCACCTGGGCATCCCCCACGCCGCTGCCATGGCCGAGATCGGCCACGAGGTCATCGGCGTGGACCTGGACCAGGCGAAGATCGACCGCCTCAACGCCGGCGAGTGCCCGATCTACGAGGACGGCCTGCCCGAACTCCTCAGCACCCACACCGCCACAGGACGCCTGCGGTTCACCACCAGCCTCGCCGAGGCAGCCGAGTTCGCCGACATCCACTTCCTCGCCGTGGGCACGCCGATCGACGCGGACGGACGGAGCTATGACACCGGACAGGTCTTCGGCGCAGCCCGCGCTCTCGCCCCGCACCTGACCCGCCCGACCGTCATCGTCGGGAAGTCCACGGTCACCGTCGGCACCTCGCGCGACCTCGGTGCTCTTCTCGCCCGGCTCTCCCCGGCCGGTGAGGACGTGGAGGTCGTCTGGAACCCCGAGTTCCTGCGCGAGGGCCATGCCATCGACGACACCCTGCGCCCCGACCGCATCGTCGTGGGCGTGCCGTCGGCTCGCGCCGAGGACGCGGTACGGCAGGTCTACGCACCCCTGCTCGCGAACGGCATCCCGCTGTTCGTGACCGACCCCGCCACCGCCGAACTCATCAAGGGTGCCGCCAACGCCTACCTCGGCATGAAGATCTCCTTCATCAACGGCGTCGCCGACATGTGCACCGCCGCCGGAGCCGACGTCCAGCAGCTCACCGAGGCCATCGGCCTGGACCCCCGCATCGGCCGCGGTGGCCTGAACGCCGGCCCCGGCTACGGCGGCGGCTGCCTCCCGAAGGACGTCCGCGCCTTCACCGCCTCCGCCCGCACCTTGGGTGCCAACGAGGCAGCGACCATGCTGCGGGCGGCGGAGGAGGTCAACGAATCCCGCCCCACCGCCGCGCTGAGTCTCATCGAGCAGACGCTCGGCCGACCCGTCGGCGGCGTACGCATCACGGTCTGGGGCGCTTCCTTCAAGGCCGGAACCGACGACGTCCGGGAATCCCCGGCCTTGGCGATCTCAGCGCTCATGCACCAGCGCGGCGCGACCGTCACCGTCCACGACCCGCACGCCGTGCCCACAGCACTGCGCCGCCACCCCGAACTCGACTACTGCGAAAGCCTCGAAGACTCCGTCGAGGCGGCCGAGCTGATCGTCCTGGCCACCGAATGGCCCCACTTCCGCGAGGCCGACCCCAAGGCCCTCGCCCCACTGGTCGCGGACCAGGTCCTCGTCGACCTCCGCAACCTCATCGACGCCGACGCCTGGCGCATGGCCGGATGGACCGTACGCCAGCTCGGACGACCCGCACAGGAATAGCCGAACCCATCGATCGGAGGTCCGACGTGGACACCCTGTGGGACAACATCGAGAAGCTCGCCGCCGTCTGCCGAGCAGCCGGCGCCCACCTCCCCGACGAGGAGCTCAAAGCCCTCCAGGTCGGCAAGGTCGCCGAGGAAGCCGGCGAGGCCATGCACGCCCTCCACGGCCTGAAGGGACTCACCACCTGCGGCGACGACCACACCTGGTCCGAGGTCCAGAACGACCTGGTCGGCGCGGTCATCGCAGTGCTCCTGGCCATGCACTACATCGACCCCACGGGCGCCCGCGCCACCTTCGACGAGATCCTCCACCGGCGGACACGAAGGGGCCGCAAGGCCGCTGCGGCGACCTGACCTTCTCCGGACGTGGCCGTCAGACCGCTCCCGATAAGCACGGTTGACGGCCACGTCCGATACACAAGCTGCGTCAGACACCTGCTACCAACGCGGTAGAACTTTCCCTACTTCATAAAGGCGGCTCGCTCCGCTCGCCGCGCACTCCCCAGCTCATCGCCGGGGCCCGATACCCCTGCCCTTCCGCCCTCTCTGGCCACGACTACGCCGGTCGCGCGGCTAGAGCGAGCACTGCGGGGCGGGAAGAAGCCCGCTGTGGCTGGAGCGTCGACTCCACGACTTCAGCCACCTCCCCGGTTCCGGTCCCGCGTCGAGCATGACCAGGGGGCCACTCGTTCACAATCCGGGCAGGGTCACAGCCTGCCCGAGTTGCTGGCCAGCGCGTGGCCCCCTGATCATGCTCGACCCAACCCGGGCAGTACACCGGCCAAACCCGCTCCGCCGACCTTGCTTTGGCGATATCCTAATCGCAAGATCACAAAGAATTCAACGATCCGAATAGGGTGGCGCAAGTCGATGGAAATTATTGAATCGGGGAGTTTCGACGGAACTTGGGCCAAATTCAAAGTGCGGGGAGGAATGGAACTCAAAGCCCACGTATGGCGCGGAGACTCACATCACTACTGGGAGGCGGACGGCACATTCGACAAGCTGCTCGATTTCCCGATTCTGGCGGTACTGCGCGCGGTAGGGCATTTCATTGAGACGGAAATTCCCCTCATCAGTGAGAAGCAAACTCAGAATGAGGCATCCTCGATCTTCATCAAAGGAAGGGACGACGAGCCTAGCCTCAACTTCAGCGTCAACCGTGACGGTAACCCCATGGTTGAGCTTTCAGTGCAATCTCACCCCAGAATTACCTTCAAGCAGTTCTATTCCGATGCCGCCAAAGTCTTGGAATCGATCGATGCGAAGCTGGTGAAAACTAAATACTACGACAGCCCCCAAGAACAGTTGCACGAGCTCACGACGACCTGGTCGACAGGAGACCGCACAGTCTGGCAGTTATTGAACTGTGCGCACTTGATCGAAATGATCGGGTGGCCGGGAAACGCGACCGCAGAGCATGTTACGGCGCAGCACGCCACTCGCCTGATCGTCAACGGGAACATTAACTCGCTTCTAGGACTGCGAGAAGATGGCCAGCTTGAGGCAAAATCAGCCTTGTATGAGATCGACACGAACGCCGGCAAGTTCGAACTGGCTAAGGATGTGGCACAGTTTGCAAACTCCTCCAGCGGAGGAATCCTAATCATAGGGATGAGAACGAAGGGAGATGGCACGGGAGACGTGTTTGCTAAAATCACACCTCTTGAAATTCAGTCCAAAACCGATTTGCGGTACAAGTCAGTGCTCGAATCCCGGATTTATCCAGCCATTGAAGGTCTCGGAATCGGCCTTACGCCTCACGATGGCGGGCATGTAATGTATATCACCATCCCACCCCAAAAAGATTCCCTGAAACCATTTATCGTGCAGGGAGCCGCCATCGACGAGACTGTAAGAGATTCGTTTTTCCTTATTCCGCAGCGGCGCGGGGACAGCATTTCCAGCATTCCCGGGAAGGCGCTTCACGCTTTTCTTGCCGGAAAACTATTTGGGGCAAACGAAAAGCGGGGATTTGGCGAGAGCGAACGCGAATAGAGTCGAGCGTCCGACAGATACAAGAATGACCTACCGATGAACGCAGGAGGCGCTGACGGTCAGCGTTTAATAGCGCCTCCCCATCGTGACGCTACTATCGAACGCAGCAGACGAGTGGAAAAAGCGACTGGAGAATTCACTCCTTATAGTCCGACAGATACTCGACCAGATCACCATATTCGGGACCGAGATCCCCAAGAGACAGGTTATACATCCCATTGTAGGTGGGCAGACCCCACTCGCGCACCAGGTCTTCATATGTGGGACCCAAGGATCTTAGCCCTTTCCAGGCGAAGTGAATTTTGGTGCGCAAATCAAGCATCAGATCATCGGGATTTTCAATGTATTTCCATCCAATTCGATTGATTGCAGCCTTGTCCCCTGCGAACAAGTCCCTATAGCCGATAAGAATGCCATGATAGAACTGCAAAATCGACCAGCTGTTTTCACTCCACACGTCGAGCGCGAGCAAGCGATCGCAGAATTGACTCGCCAGCGCTTCAACTTCCCTCTCTGGATTATCAAGCAGATCAGAAATTGCATCACATTGATAAGATGACACATTAAACAGATGCATAAGTTTCGCCCTCTTTCCATACTGCCTCAGGAGCGCCATGGCGGGAGGGGTGGGAACTTTATTGACAACAGGAATGTAGATACGCTTAGTCCCTTTGTTTCGCCATCCTGGATCATCGAAATTGAGAACTCTATCAATGTAGTCGGTTAGGCTGACAATATAAACCTCATTCTCATCTAGGGGCACCAGGAATAGAACCACCGCGACACTAGCACCCATAGCTTCGATGGTGAGCAGTTCATCGACTTCCATGTCGTAAGTGATCGCGTCGAAACGTGCGGCCCATTTTCCGCCTACATTTCGCCTTCCAGGCGGAAACTCCTTACCTAGCAGCGGGTTATAGCGCTGGACGGCAACCTTTTTCGTTACGTTTCTCTTTTTGATCGACTTTAGCTGAAAGAAGATGTGTTCACCCAGGGTCTCAAAGCTCTCCCCATCGTCACCCACTGGCTCAAAAATCTCTACGGTGCCGTCAATTCCGTAGTCGGGTGCATATTCGTGAAGAACCCACTCGCGGGGCAGTTTCGTGCGCAGAAGCACACCTGAATCTTCTTCCATAACGTGCCTGAAGTTACGACGCTTCTTGTGGGCCATATCAGAGACCTGCCGTCCGGTAATCTTCCTGTGGTCCCGAAGGGGTTAGGATTTCGGGGCCGTCCTCTACGTACCCGATCATGCCTAACGGGACGGTCCGGTAACAGGGTTTTCTGCGCTACAGTCCCAGTGCTCCCTCGGCCGTACCCCGAGTTGCTTCGAAACGGAAGCCACACCACCTCAGTGCCACCCCGGCCATGGCCCCTCTGAACAACAACCAGCATGAAGCTGTGAGGGAGGTCCGGGGTCCTGGCGACATCCATGCAGGTCCACCGAGAAGACTCTTGTTTGGGCCCTGGCCGAAGCACGGGTGCCGGTCGAACGCAGTGTCGCGCGACTGAAGCTCTGGCGCGCCTTTCGCAGGTCCCGATGCAGTCAGAACCGCATGACGTCAATCGCCAAAGCCCTCCTCACTCTGGAGCGTCACCGCTGAAGAAGCTCAATGGCTGGGGGCTTTTGCTTGCCGTCCAACGGCCCGGGCCCGGAGCCTCACTCGCCAGGGACGGCCGGCGAGTGACCGCCCCTCCGGTCCACACCCGGAGCACGTAGTCGCGGTCGTCAAGGCCGGGGCCAATGACCCGAGCCGATATACGCATACTCCAGTATGCTTGGACTCATGTCCTCAACGACTCGCATCACCGTCACGCTCCCCAGCGACCAGGTGGCGGAGCTCCGCAAGCTCACGGACAACGTCTCCGGCTACGTGGCCGAAGCCGTAGCCCGCCAGATCCGGCACCAGCTCCTGGGCGACGACCTCCGCCGCCACGAGGAGGAGCACGGCCCCTTCAGCGACGAGGAACTCGCCGAGGCCCGCGCAAAGATCTTCGGTCCCACCGGCACCTCCACGGGCGCGGATGCCGCGTGAGCGAGCGCATCGAAACCGTCGTCCTGGACTCAGAGGGGCTCTCCGCCTGGATCGCGCAGGACCGCAAGTTCCTCGCGATGCTGCAGGTCTTCCACGACATGGGAGCCGACCTGGTCATCGGGGCCAACACCATTGTGGAAGTCAGCCACTCCCGCACCAACATGCCTCGCCTGAATTGGGCCCTGTCCCGCGTCAAGGTAGAGCCCGTCACCGAACAGGCAGCGAAAGCAGCAGCGGAACTTCTCAGAGGTGCCGGACTGCACGGGCACAAGTACGCCATCGACGCCACGGTCGCCGAAGTTGCCCTGCGCCAGCCGAAACCCGTCGCCCTCCTGACCTCCGACAGCGACGACATGACGAAACTCTGCGGAAACCAGGTCCGCATCATCCCTCTCTGACTCGCCGGCCCACCCCGAGCACGCCCCATGGCAGGGTCCGCTGTGCAGCCCTCCCGTGCCCCACCCGTGCCCAGCAGAGCGGACAACAGCGGTCAGGTACAGCCTCCAGAGACCATGGCGCCCCCGACTTCCTCGCAGGAAAGCGCAGGTCAAAGCCCTTCCAGAGGCTCAAGCACCGCTGATTCCCAAGCTCAGAGCGCAAGTTCGATTCTCGTCACCCGCTCTTCGATAAAGGCCCTGGTCGATGACCAGGGCCCCTTTTGCGTTCGGCGTCGGCTCGGACTCGTGTGTGGAGGCCGTGCGGACAGCTGGAACCGCGTAGTTGCGGGTGGGCGTGGTGTCCTAGCGTGTGCGGAAGTGAACGGCGACGACTCGCGTACGGGGGAGGCTTCCAGTGGGTGACGAGGCAGCGCTGGCGGATCGGATTGCCGAGCGGCGGGCCGGGGTCGGTGATCCGGGGGCTCTGGTGGGTGAGTTGCGGCGGGCGTTGGTGCTGGTGCCGTTCGACCGTGGTGGGCTCTGGACCGCCGAGTTCGGTGGGGTGCGGTGGGTGTGCGGGTTCACAGATGAGGCGGCTTTGGCCCGGTTCGCCGAGGCTCGGACCGGTATGGACGAGGCCGGGGCTACGGAGCGGGCCTGGGAGTACGCCACGTTCCGGGGGGCCCGGTTGCTGGATGAGGTCATTCCGGCGATGGGGGTGCCGGCCGGGGTCGCGGTGAACGTGGCCGATCCGGACGGGTCGATGCTGTTCCCGCCGGTGGTGGGGATCGTCCCGGATGCCGTCGCCGTCGATGCGGACGTATCGGATGCACGGGCTGTCCGTGGGGACGCGCGAGACGAGGGGGCAGGACTGTGAGCGGTGGCGGGGCGGAGGACCTCAACGTCGATCCGGTCAGTGTTCAGCTGATCACCACCGGGCTGCGGGGGGCCGTGGCGGAGTTGAAGGAGGTCGGGGACGGTACGGGGGCGGTGCTGGGCAAGGGTCTGTCGGATCTGTCGATGACGGGGATGGAGGCCGGGCATCACGGGTTGTCGGTGGACTTCGAGGACTTCTGCGAGCGGTGGGAGTGGGGGGTGCGTGCGCTGGTCCAGGATGCCAACGCGATCGCGGCGAAGCTGGGGCTGGCGGCGGGGATCGTGTGGGAGGAGGACCAGTACGTCCAGGGCACCCTCAAGATCGCCGTGAACGCCGGTGTGGGGAATCCCCATGCGTCCGAGGACGAGATCGTCAAGCAGGACTGGGGCGATGTGTTCACCCCGGACTATCTGAGCCCGGACTACAGCCGCGAGTCGTTCGAGCGGACCGCGGACGAGGCCGGGCAGACCTGGAAGGACACCGGGCGGGCGCTGGTGACCGAGGGGAACGGCGGCCGTCAGGCGGACCAGCTGAACGAGATGTTCGGTGTGGACCAGGAGGCGTTCGACCGGTCCGTGGACGACACGTTCGGGCCCTCGCACCAGGAGCGGGCCCGGCAGCAGCAGGAGCAGGGCGGCGGGGGGAGCTAGGTCATGGGGTTCGGGGATTTCGTCAGTGACATCACGCCCGATGTCGTCGAGGACGCGGTCGAGGACGGTGTCGAGTGGGCCGGTGACCGGGTCGAGGACGCCGGGAACTGGACCGGTGACCGGCTGGAGGACGCCGGCTGGGAGTCCGGGGCCGACTGGGTCCGCGAGAAGTCCCGGTCCGTCGCGAACCGGATGGGCGCCGAGGTCGACGAGATGGACCTCGGGCAGACCGAGGACAAGACCAAGCTGATCTACGGCAGCCCGTCCAAGATCCGGTCCAGCGCCACCCATCTACGCAACCTCCAGGGTTCGTTCGACAAGGTCGGCGGCGGGCTCAAAGGCGTGGACTCCTCGGCGATCAAGGGGCAGGCGGCCGACGCGTTCCGGGACTCCGTGTCGATCGAGCCGCCCAAGTGGTTCAAAGCCGCCGACGCCTTCGAGAAGGCAGCCGGCGCGCTCGACTCCTTCGCCGGGACCGTCGAGTGGGCGCAGGGGCAGGCCCAGACCGCCATCGACAAGTGGAAGGCCGGGACCAAGGCGTCCGAGGACGCCAGGGACGCGCACAACGAGAAGACGACCACGTACAACAAGGCCGTCGAGGTCTACAACGCCAAGCCCTCCGACGAGCGCGATCCCGCCACGCTGCCGCCCAGGCCCGGCACCTTCAGCGACCCGGGCGCCGCCCGCATGGAAGAGGCGCAGTCGCTGCTCGCCGAGGCCCGTAAGCAGCGCAACACCGCCGCCGACATCGCGCGCAAGGCGGTGACGGCGGCGCGGGACACCGCACCGGCGAAGCCCCGGTACGCCGAGCAGGCCATGGACGGGCTCGCCGAGTACCAGGTGATCCAGACCCACATCGCGGGCGGCGTCGTCAAAGGCACCGCAGGGATCCTGAACTTCGCGCGCAGCGTCAACCCCACGGACCCGTACAACATCACTCACCCCGCCGAGTACGCGCTCGCGCTGAACAACACCGCCGCCGGGCTCGTCCGGGTCGCCAACGACCCCTGGGGCACCGGCAAGCAGATGATCGACGGGTTCATGAAGGACCCCGCCGAAGGGTTCGGCCGGCTCCTGCCCGATGTCGCCCTCACCGTCGCCACCGGCGGCGCCGGGGCCGGCGTCAAGGGCGCCCGGGTGGTCAAGGAGGCCGCCGACCTCGCCTCCGACGCCCGCAAACTGGAGAACGCCGCCCCCGAGGGCACCCACAACCGCCCCGACGGTGAACGTACGAGCGAGGGCACCGACCCGGTCGACCTCGCCTCCGGCCGTATGTACCTGCCCCAGACCGACGTGGTCCTGCCCGGCGTGCTCCCCCTCTCCTTCACTCGCCGGGCCGAATCGGGCTACACCGCGGGCCGGTTCTTCGGACCCTCCTGGTCCTCCACCGTCGACGAACGCCTGGAGATCGACGCCACAGGCGTCATCCACGTCACCGACGACGGACTGCTGATCACCTATCCGCACCCCGTCCCCGGGCTACCCACCCGCCCCGAGAGCGGGACCTCACGCTCCACCCTGAACCGCGACGAAGGCGGTGACTACACGCTCACCGACCCCGAGAGCCGGCTGACCAAGCACTTCGTCGGCCCTCCCGGAACGGAACCCGGCGAGGACGGCGAAGCGTGGCTCGTCCAGATCGCCGACCGCAACAGCAACATCATCAGCATCGACCGCACCGACGACGGCACACCCCTGGCGCTCGTCCATTCCGCCGGCTATCACCTCGTCCTGGCCACGGTCGAAGCGCGGGTCACCGAGGTGTCCCTACGGGACAAGGGCGGGGCGGCGCTCCCTGTCAGGTCTTACGGCTACACGGACGGCAACCTCACGACCCTCACCAAGCCCTCTGGCGCCGCACTCACCTTCGCGTACGACGACCGCCGCCGGATCACGGCCTGGATCGACTCCAACCATCGTCGCTACGACTATGCCTACGACGACCGCGACCGCATCATCGCCGAAGGCGGCGAGGACCGACACCTACAGGTCGTCATCGGTTACAGCGAACCGGAGCCGACCACCGGCCACCGCGTGACCACGGTGACAAGCGCGCAGGGGCACACCACCCGCTACCGCATCGACGACCGTTGCCGCGTTGTGGCCTCCACGGATCCGCTCGGGTACACCACACGCTTCGCGTACGACGAGCACGGCCACCTGGTGTCCCGCACCGATCCGCTGGGCCGCACCACCTCCTTCGCCCATGACGACGAAGGCCGGGTCACCACCGTCGTCCGCCCCGACGGCAGCGAACTCCGCAGCGAGCGGGACGCAGCGGGCCTTCGGTCCACCTACACCCTTGCGGACGGCACGCGCTGGCAACAGGAGTTCGACGACCGCGGCAACCGCGTCGCGCTCACCGGCCCGTCAGGTCACACCACGCGTTTCTCGTACGATGACCACGGCCGGTACGTCTCCGTCACGAACGCACTGGGAGCCGTGACCGAGGTTCGGTGTGATGCTGCGGGTTCCCCCCTCCGTGTGACCGATCCACTCGGGGCCGCTACGTGCTTCCAGTTGGATGCGTTCGGCCGTCCCGTACGGATGGAGGACCCACTGGGAGCCGTCACGGAGTTCGAGTGGACGGCCAACGGTGAGCTGGCGCGCCGCACGGGCCCCGGTGGCGTACTGGAGAGCTGGAGCTATGACGGCGAAGGCAACCGCCTCACCCACACCGACCCCGTGGGCGGCACAAGCCGCTTCGAGTACACCCACTTCGACCTGCTATCCGCCCGCACGGGGCCGGACGGCGCCCGCCACGAGTTCGTCCACGACACCGATCTGCGTCTGACAGAGGTCGTCAACCCGCAGGGACTGACCTGGTCGTACACCTACGATCCGGCTGGGCGGCTCATGGCCGAGACGGATTTCGACGGTCGCACCGTTGCGTACGGCGTCGACCCGGCCGGTCAGGTGACCAGCCGGACGAACGTGCTGGGCGACAGAGTGGACTACGAGCACGATCCGCTGGGCCGCGTGATCCGCAAGGACGTGGCGGGAGAGATCACGACGTACGCCTACGACAAGGCCGGGCGCATGATCCAGGTGACCGCCCCGCAGAGCGAGCTGATCTACCAGTACGACCGAGCGGGTCGGGTCAAGACGGAAATGGTCGACGGCCAGGCCATGACGTACGCCTACGACGCCCTAGGCCGTCGCAGCCGCCGCATCACGCCCACGGGGCGGGTCACGGCCTATGGATACGACGGCGCGGACCGTCTCGTCGATCTCACCACCGACGGTCGCCGGATCGACTTCGCCTACGACGCGAACGGCCGCGAACTCGAGCGTTGCTTCGGTGACATGCTGACGCTCACGTCGAGCTTCGACGAAGCAGGCCGGCTCCGTGCCGAGCACTTCAGCAACGCCGCCCGAACGCTCATCAGTCGTACTTACAGCTACCGGCCGGACGGACATCTCCTAGGTCTGGACGACACCGCACGTGGCGCGAGGACGTTCGGACTGGACGCCGCAGGCCGGGTAACCGCAGTCAGCGCAGCGGGCTGGGCAGAGGCGTATGTGTACGATTCCGCCGGCAACCAGACTGCGGCTTCGTGGCCGGCTTCCCACGCGGGCGGCGCGGCCGACGGCCCCCGCTCCTACGAGGGCACTGTCATCACCCGCGCGGGAGACACCCGTTACGAACACGACGCGCTCGGCCGCATCACCCTGCGGCAGAGGACCAGGCTGTCCCGGAAACCCGACACGTGGCGGTACACCTGGGACGCCGAGGACCGCCTCACGGAGGCGATCACTCCGGACGGCACCCGCTGGCGCTACGCCTACGACGCGTTGGGACGGCGCACCCGCAAGCAGCGGCTGGGCGGCGACGGGCGAACGGTGGTGGAGGAGACCAGGTTCACCTGGGACGGCTTCACCCTCTGCGAGCAGACCACCACCTCGGCGGACGTGCCTCACAGCGTCGCCCTCACGTGGGACCACCAAGGGGTGCGGCCACTGGCACAGAGCGAGCGCATCTTGGCCGGGGATGCCGCGCAGTCGACCATCGACCAACGTTACTTCGCCATCGTCACCGATCTCATCGGCTCTCCGACCGAGCTGATCGACGAGGCCGGCGAACTCGCGTGGCGCACGCGGACCTCTCTCTGGGGAACGACCACCTGGGCCAAGAACAGCACAGCTCACACCCCTCTGCGCTTCCCCGGCCAGTACCACGATCCGGAAACGGGTCTGCATTACAACCTCAACCGACACTACGACCCGGAAACCGCCCGTTACCTCACTCCGGACCCGCTCGGGCTCGGGCCCGCTCCCAACGCGGTCGCCTACGTAGACAACCCCTTCCGGTGGTGCGACCCGCTCGGCCTCGCCCCGTACGAACCGCTCCGCGAGGGTTACACCTCGTCCCCGGGCTTTCAGAAGGACCCGTACCACCCTGACGTCGTCGAGAGGCGCATCGAGGCGAATCGCGAGCTCTACGGCATCAAGGACCCCGATGCCAAGGGGATGATCGGGGCCAACGGCACCCAGATCACCAGCAAGACGTTGTGGAACCATGGGCCGTACCGGATCGACGTGGAAAACCCCGACCCCGGCGGACGAGCGGGGCAGCTCCACTTCCAGGACCAGAGCAACAAGGGCGCGAAGTACCAGTACGACTTCGACACAGGAAAGTTCGAAGGGCTTCCACGCAGCGTCGAAAAAGCCGTCGGAAGCAGTCCGGGCTTCATCGCAGGAATCAGAAAGGGGCTCGCCGCACTCGGCGAGGGATAGGCATGCGAAGCAATCCTCGAATGCGGGAGATCCTGCGGACGACAGACGTCACCGACCTGAGCGATCGGGACATTCCCCCCATGTTCCTTGAGGTCGTGGAGCTCGGGTGGTCCCTCACGGCCGCCGGTGGGCGCGTGCTGACCGACCTCTGTCCGGAGGCGCCTGGCACCTACGTCGACCGGCTCACGGAGGAGACGACGATCAACGGGAGGGGAATGACCGACTACGACCTCCCGGCCTCGCCGGACGAACGTACGCCCCTCCTCGTCCGGAGGTGTCTGGCGTATGTGTGCGCCTGCCTTCGGAAGGCGCAGGAGGAGTTCGGTGACACTCAAGTGAAGGCGTACGTCTCCCTCTCCTTCGCCGATACCGAGGAGGCCCTCCTCACCTCCAACGTCACCTTCTGCACGCCGCTTCCCGACGTCCGCCCCTATATCCCGGGCCTGGGAGCTGTTACGGACGCGGCCGTCGCGGAGATCTCGCTGGAGGACTGCTCGGCCTGGTCATGAGGGTCCCTTGGCCCCTCTCTGCTCGTGCCCCATCCGTGCCCAGCAGAGCGGACAACAGCGGGCAGGTTCGGCCTCCACAAACCATGGCCATCTAAACCGTCCCATGGGAAAGCGCAGCTCAGGACGTCTTTGGTGGCCCAAGAACCGCTGATTCCCAAGCTCAGAGCGCGAGTTCGATTCTCGTCACCCGCTCTTCGATAAAGGCCCTGGTCGATGACCAGGGCCCTTTCTGCGTTCGGCGTCGGCTCGGACTCGTGTGTGGAGGCCGTGCGGACAGCTGGAACCGCGTGGTTGCGGGTGGGCGGGGTGCTCTAGCGTGTGCCCGTTCGACAGTGGTGGGCTCTGGACCGCCGAGTTCGGTGGGGTGCGGTGGGTGTGCGGGTTCACCGATAAAGCGGCTTTGGCCCGGTTCGCCGAGGCTCGGACCGGTATGGACGAGGCCGGGGCTACGGAGCGGGCCTGGGAGTATGCCGTGTTCCGGGGCGCGCGGTTGCTGGATGAGATCATTCCGGCGATGGGCGTGCCGACCGGGGTCGCGGTGAACGTGGCCGATCCGGACGGGTCGATGCTCTGGGCCGGGTCACCGTTCGCCGGAAGACACGGCTGTCCCGCAAGCCCGACACCTGGCGGTACACGTGGGACGTCGAAGACCGCCTGACAGCGGTGACCACCCCGGACGGCATCACGTGGCGCTACCGCTATGCCCCCCTTGGCCGCCGCACAAGCAAAGTCCGACTGACCGGCACGTGTGACCCCATGGGTGAGGAGCTCCGCTTCTCCTGGGATGGCACCACGCTCTGCGAGCAGACCACGTTGAATCCGGAGCTTCCTCGTCCGGTCACCCTCACCTGGGATCACGACGGCATTCGCCCTCTCGCCCAGACCGAACGCATCCTTTCCTCGAACACGCGGCAGGACGTAGTCGACGAGCGATTCTTCGCGATCGCCACCGACCTGATCGGCACCCCCACCGAACTCATCGATGAGACCGGGAACGTGGGGTGGCAGTCCCGCACGGCTCTCTGAAGCAGCACGACAGGCGAGGGACAGCACGACCTACACGCCGCTCCGCTTTCCCGGCCAGTCACTACGACCCGGAGAGCGGCCTGCACTACAACCACCATCGGCACTACGATCCGCAGACCGCGCGCTACCTCACAGCCGACCCTCTCGGTCTCTCGCCCGCGCCCAACCCCCGTACCTACGTCCACAACCCCCACACCTGGTCCGATCCGCTGGGGCTCGGCCCCTGCCCCCGAGGAGGGTGGGAAGAAAAGGCCGACTTCTCCAGCCAGAGCGTGATGAGCAAGAAGTTCCACGCACATGCGGGAGATTTCCTGGACGAGCCGGGTAATCTCAAAAAAGCGAATTTCCAAAGGTTCGAAGACAGTATGCGCGCTCACATCAAAGCGGATGACACGAAGATTTACCGTTTCGACTACAGAGGCCAAGGGCAAGCGATCGGCTTCATCGACCCGACCACTCAGAAGATGGTCATGCTGCACGCGGACACCGGAGAATTCTGGTCAGGTTATGAACTGGGCGACAAGCAATTTCAGAGCATCATCGATAAAAGGGTTCCTATGGTGATCGGGTCGAACGAGGCCGGAGCTGGGGACGCCATGACTGTTCTCGACGGTCAGGGCACCTTCAGCGGACAATGGCTCGCGGCAGGAGAAAAGAAGATCGTCCCGGTGCCGACAGGGAGCCGAACCGACGGCTCTCTCGTCAGGCGTATCACCGAAGGATGCCGGACTGCGGGAGCCGACACCGTCCTGGTGATGCGCCCCTCCGCCGGGGCAGCCGCCCCTGCAGACACTCTCCCGCCGACCGATCCCGGCCTTGTCGCGCTACCCCCGCCTCTTCTGCTCGCCACTGCGAACCTGGAAGGCGCGATCCTGTTTTCCGGACCGGGCTACGCCTTGGTCGCCGGCACGTCGGCGTTCCTCGCGGGAGCGGCGCCAGAGGGAGTGGACCAGGCGCGGGCTCGCTTCGCCCGTTACGCACGGGCAGCAGCACGGAAATGGCCCGTTCTGGATTCGACCGCGCGATCGTTCCCTCCCGGACACATCGCCTGGAAGTACCCGAGGGACGTTCCTGAGGCCACCGCCACGGGCCAGCAGCTGGCACTTATGAGAGATGTAGCAGCCGGACGCTGCACGGGGGCGGAATTCGCCGTCGGTTGGCTGGACGCACGTCGTCGTTCGCAGCAGCGGGGCGAGCGGGTCCGCGATCCGTTGGAGACTCTTCTCGATCATGTCTTCTCGCTGCTGGAGGACTACTCCATCGACCCGCAGTTCAAGGAGCCAGACGACCTGTCGGACGACGAACTGAAGAACGCCGTCATCGAACTGCTACGCGAAGCGGAGTGACCAGCGACAGAAATCCTTCGGCCGACGCGGGCGCTCCAGGTGTCATCTCATGGACGAGGGAGGAGTGGGCACCCTGTCGGCGCAAAACCGCAGTAACGCGGGGTATCCCGTGCCTCTGAGGGCCGGCCGCCGTGGAGGCTGGTGGCGGGGCCGGCTCCCCGCGGGCGAGAG
Organism: Streptomyces sp. NPDC091287; assembly: GCF_044768525.1. NCBI lineage: Bacteria > Bacillati > Actinomycetota > Actinomycetes > Kitasatosporales > Streptomycetaceae > Streptomyces > Streptomyces sp. NPDC091287. The sequence continues at coordinate 15,416 of NZ_JBIVUV010000016.1, read as the reverse complement.
CCAGGCGCCTCCGCACATGGCGTCCGATCTCTCCAGGTCGCGTGCCCCATCCGTGCCCAGCGGAGCGGACAACAGCGGTCAAATACGGTCTCCAGAGACCATAGCTATACAGCTCGCCGAACAGGAAAGCGCAGGCCAGATCCCCTTTCATAACCGGAGAGCCGCTGATTCCCAAGCTCAGAGCGCGAGTTCGATTCACGTCACCCGCTCCATGAGAAAGCTCCAGGCCAGCGGCCAGGGGCTTCTTTGCTGTCTGGACCAGTTCAAGGGCCGCACCAGATCCGCACGAGGTGGCTCGACCTCCGCGCGCCCCGGACCGCCAGCGGCCTCGACCCTCCGACACGTCGCCTTGACCGGGGGCACCGGCAGCCGCCCGCGGAAGGTGCAGGCCACACTCCGCCACCGCCTCGCCGCGAGAATCTGTCGCCAGACGTCAACGGTTTCACCTCGCAGCTGCCCTCCCGCCCACGCACGCCGGAGTTAGACGATCTTGGTATCGCGGTGCAGGAATGAGATCCTGTTCGCATCTGCATGCAGTGAACGCAGCTTTGCACGGGGGGACTTCGCACTGTGGCTGTAACCGTGCCCGATTGGGCCGACACCATGCTTGACCTGATCGGGATCAACTGGCCGAACGTCGACGAAGACGCGTACCGGGACATGGCCGACGCACTCCGGGAGTTCGCCGACGATGTCGAGGACGACGGTCACCTTGCCAACCAGCACGTGCAACGTTTGCTGTCCTCCGGCAGCGGTGAAGCCCTCGACGCGCTCAAGGGTCACTGGGGCAAGGTCAAGAACAAGCACGTGAAGGACCTGGCCAGTGGCGCTCGCACGATCGCCGGCGCACTGGACAACGCGGCCACGGCGATCGAAGCAATGAAGTACGCGGCAATCGTCCACCTGGGCGTGCTCGCCGGCAAGGCGGGCATCTCCATGGCGTTGATACCAGTGACCGGCGGGCTGTCCATGCTCATCGGCGGGGCAGCCATCGCGGTCGCCCAGCAGGCCATCCGCCGGATCATCAAGGAGTGCATGGAGGAGGTCGTCGGATACATCGTCTCCGCCCTGACCGAGCCGGCCGTCGCCGCGCTGGAGAACATGGCCGCGGATCTCGCTGTGCAGGTAGGCGCCAACATGCTCGGCCTTCAGGACGGCGTCGACATGAACCAGGTCGGCCAGTCGGGCAAGGAAGGCTTCAACGAAGGAGTGGCGGGGGCCAAGGATTCCCTTCAGCTCGCCTCGGCCGACGGCCCTGGCCCCGCACCCGGCAAGGGCGTGCACATCGAGCACGCGGAGCACACCCGCGCGGGCACCAAGCTCAACCTGGTCAGCGTCGACGTTCACGGCAAGACCGCGGGGAAGTTGTCCAAGGCCAGGACGTCTCACGGACGTACCCGCGGCAGGGACGACATCGCCGGCGCCCTGGACCCCGTGATCGACAAGGCCATGAAGGCACTCGGCAAGGCCAACAAAGCGATGGGCGACCACTTCGGCAAGACACTGCCGAAAGCGGTCAAGGAGATCTCCGAGAACCAGAAGAAGATCGAACTGGACATCAAGGAGATGATGTCCAAGGGCGTCAAGGTGCGGAAGGGCGACAAGGAAGACGGCCCACGCCCCGATGCTCCCCGGAACTCCGCCCGCACCAAGGCGGACGCGCTGAAGAACGCCAAGGACGAGTCGCGCCGTAACGCGATCTCGCTGGAGAAGAAGACCTGCGAGAACGACCCGGTGGACGTCGCCACCGGCGAGATGACCCTGCCGCAGACCGACCTGGCCCTGCCCGGAGTCCTTCCTCTCGTCCTTCGCCGGACCCATCTCTCCGGCTATCGCTACGGCCAGTGGTTCGGCCGCAGTTGGGCCTCCACGCTGGACGAGCGGATCGAACTGGACCCGCTCGGCGGGGGCGCGGTGTGGTCGCGGGAGGACGGTTCGCTCCTCGTCTATCCGCGGCTACCTCTGCCCGAGGACGACGACGGGGTGCTCCCCGTGGAAGGCCCCCGGCTGCCCCTCCGGCACGGAGGCCAGGCCAACAGCGAAACCAGCTACCTCGTCACCGACCCCCGCTCGGGACTGACGCGTTCCTTCCGCGGCGGCCCGTACAACGCGTCCCCCGCCTACTGGCTCAGGGAGATCGAGGACCGCAACCTCAATCGGATCGACTTCGCCCGCCTCGGGGACGGCAGTCCGACCGCCGTCGTCCACTCCGGGGGCTACCGGCTCGCCCTGGCCGTCGAGGACTCCCGCATACGTGAGCTGTCCTTGCGTACGCAGGACGGTCCCGTCACCGTCATGCGCTACGGCTACGACCCTCTCGGCAACCTCGACGCCGTCATCAACTCGTCCGGTCTGCCGCTGCGTTTCACGTACGACCCGGACGACCGCATCACCTCGTGGACCGACCGTAACGACTCCACGTTCCGCTATGTGTACGACGACGCCGGCCGCGTGATCCGCACGGTCGGCCCGGACGGCTATCTGTCGTCCACGTTCGCCTACGACGTCCATCCGGAGACTGGCGACCGCGTCACCCGGTACACGGACTCCCTCGGCGCGACCAAGGTCCACCAGTTCAACGACCGGCTCCAGGCCGTCGCGGAGATCGACGCGCTGGGCGGCGTCACCCACCGCAGCTTCGACCGGTACGACCGGCTGCTGTCCCGGACCGACCCGCTCGGTCGTACGACCACGTACACCTTCGACGATCGCGGAAATCCGGTCCGGGTCGTGCACCCCGACGGCAACGGCGCCCGGATCGAGTACAACGAGCTGAACCAGCTAGCCGCCGTCATCGGCCCCGACGGCGCGACCTCACGCCAGGAGTACGACGACCGGGGCAACCCGACGCTCTTCACCCGGCCGGGCGGGTCCATAACCCGGCTCACCCATGGCCCCAAGGGAGAGCTCATCGGTGTCGATGACTCCCTGGGCGCGCTGGACCGGCTGCGCTGCGACGCGGCCGGTCTGCCGCTGGCGGTCCGCGGACCGCTCGGTGCGGTCACCCGCTACGTCCGGGACGCGTTCGGACGCCCAGTGCGCATCACCGACCCGCAGGGACGCACAACCGAGTTGGAGTGGACGGTCGAGGGCAAGCTCGCCCGCCATACGGACCCCGAAGGCTCGCAGCAGTCGTGGACGTACGACGGCGAGGGCAACTGCCTCGTGCACACCGACGCGGCAGGCGGCGAGACCCGCTTCGAGTACACCCATTTCGACCTGGTCTCCGCCCGCACCACACCGGCCGGCACACGCCAGGAGTTCACCCACGACACCGAGCTACGCCTGACCCGGGTCACCAACCCCCAGGGTCTGACCTGGGACTACACCTACGACGCGGCAGGCCGTACCAGCGCGGAGACCGACTACGACGGACGCGCCCTCCGCTACTCCCACGACTCCTGCGGCCGACTCATCTCCCGTACGAACGGACTCGGCCAGACGGTCCGCTACGAACGCGACCTCGCGGGCCGGGTCACCGCCAAGGACGCCGACGGCAGCGTCACGCGCTTCGCCTACGACTTCCACGGCCGTCTGGCCTCGGCGACGGGCCCGGACAGCGAGCTGTCGTACGTACGCGACAGCTCGGGCAGGGTCCTCCGGGAGGTGTGCGACGGCCGCGAACTGGTCAACGCCTACGACGAGACCGGGCGGCGCACCCGTCGTGTCACCCCGTCCGGTGCCGTCAGCTCCTGGTCCTTCCCGGCCGGCCGCACCGCCGATCTCGATGCCTCGGGCCACCGTCTGAGCTTCCGATTCGACGAGACGGGACGCGAGACCGACCGCCGGATCGGTGACGCGCTGACCGTCGACCTCGCGTACGACCCGGCGGGGCGCCTGATCGACCAGCTCGTCCGGACGACCGGTGACCGGGTCCTCCAGCGCCGCACGTACACGTACCGTCCCGACGGCCATCTCGCTTCGTCCGAAGAGCTGACCGGAGGCCGCAAGCGACTGGAGGTATCCGGTGACGGCCGGGTCACCGGCGTCACGGCGGCGAACTGGTCGGAGCGGTACACGTACGACGAGGCCGGGAACCAGACCAGTGCCTCCTGGCCTGGCGCGGGCGACGCCTCCGGGCCGCGCGAGTACGCCGGAACGCGCATCACCCGCGCGGGCCGTGTCCGGTACGAGCACGACGCCCAAGGCCGGGTGATCCTGCGCCAGAGGACCCGCCTCTCCCGCAAGCCCGAGACCTGGCACTACGGCTGGGACGCGGAGGACCGCCTCGTCTCGGTCACCACACCGGACGGTACGCGCTGGCGCTACCTCTACGACGCCCTGGGACGGCGCTCGGCCAAGCAGCGCCTGGCCGAGGACAGGGCGACGGTGGTCGAGAAGGTGACCTTCACCTGGGACGGCGACACCCTCTGCGAACAGACCACTTCCACGACGGGCTCCCCGGATTCCGTCGCCCTCACCTGGGACCACGACGGCGTGAAGCCGGTGACCCAGGTGGAACGCCGGCTGGTGGACCAGACGGAAGTCGACAGCCGCTTCTTCGCGATCATCACCGACCTCATCGGCACGCCCCGTGAACTGGTCGATGAGCACGGCGAGGTGGCGTGGCGCACCCGTTCCGCCCTGTGGGGAGCCACGTCATGGAACCGCGACGCCGGCGCGTACACCCCCCTGCGCTTCCCCGGCCAGTACTTCGACCCGGAATCTGGCCTCCACTACAACCGACACCGCCACTACGACCCCGAGTCGGGCCGCTACCTCTCCCCCGACCCGCTCGGTCTGACCCCGGCCCCGAACGCGGTCACCTATGTCGACGACCCGACGCGGTGGATCGACCCGCTGGGGCTGGCAGGATGCCCCCACCGGAGCGGGGAGCACGAGCACAGCGTGGTGCTGGGCATCAACAAGAAGCCCGATTTTGCCTCGAATTCCCTCGCCGAGTATCTCCGCGCCAACGGCGATCCTGGAGCACACACCTACAACGGGGACAACTATGCCGGAGTCGAGGAAAGCGGGCCGGTCTGGATGACCAACGTGATGGGGGCCATCGGGGATCGCGGTACCACTCTGTCGATCACGCTCGACGGCATGCCCAACAGCAGTGGCAGGGTCGGGAACTGGAGCTCACCCGAGGATATTGTGGACGCTTTCCAGAACGCGGCACAGAATGGAGCTCCGTTCAACACCCTGCACGAGGACAACTACCCGGGCCAAGGCCACGGCACAGCATGGGAGATGAGCGAAGTCGCCTACGCAGTACGCAATTATGATGGGGCAGCCGCGTGGGGAGACCCAGATGACGAACGTCCTGGGCGACCGTGGGAGGAGATAAAGTGGTACACCCGAAACGAGGAGGGGGGATACGAGGAAGTCACCGTACTCAAGCCGAACATTCCCGAGATACAACCAGACCTGTCGAACCTGCCGACACACTTGAGGTAACGAAAATCATGGCGAGCAACGAAAAGTCCCGAAGTGCGGCTGAGGTCGTGGCAGCAGAGTGGTCCGATACCCTGTCCTACGGCAGGGACCTCATCAATCCGGCCGTTCCCCGGGCTGCTTACCAGCACGCGTCGCTGCGCGAGCTCTGGCCCATGGTCAGCCACGGCGTCCTGTACCTGAGCCGGTGCACCCGGTGGCCCTGGACAAACGATGTCGGTACGGCCTACCCGCTGGCCAAGGGTGGATACCGAGTGCGTCGCGAGTCCGACAAGTCTCTCCTCGGCGAGGTCGACACCGTCGAAGAGGCATACGCGTTGATCGCCGCCAGCCTTCCCGACGGTTGCGGGCCGGCCGTCGACGGAACCCCTGACGATCTGTGATCACACCACGGCGAGCAACGGTATATCCCGAAGCGCGGCCGAGTTCGTGGCGGCAGCGTGGTCGTTGTGCTGTCCTACGGCAGGGACCTCATCAATCCGGCCGTTCCCCGAGCCGCTTACCAGCACCCGTCGCTGCGCGAGCTCTGACTTATGGTCAGCCGCGGCGTCCTGTACCTGCGCCGGTGCACCCGATATCCCTGGTCTCGTGGCATCGGTACAGCCTTCCCTCAGAGTGGGGGCGGTTACCGAATACATCAAGGATCCGACAACGCTCTCCTCGGCGTGGTCGACACCGTCGAGGCTGTCAACTGGAACGAGTCGTACGCCTACGACCCCGCCGGCAACCAGTCCGCCACCGAGTGGCCTTCCTCCCACCGGGGGCACGCAACCACCGGCCCCCGTTCGTACACCGGCACCACCATCACCCGTGCTGGGCAGGCGCGGTACGAACACGATGCCGCCGGACGCATCACCCTGACTATGTGGAAAAGGGAGTGAATCGCGGCGTGTTCCGCAGTGCGGACGGCATCATGCACGTCGGCTTTCCGGGAGAGCAAAAGACGATCAAGATCAACAGGGTCGGAAAAATCACCGCAGGAGACGAACTCGGAAAGTTCGTCAGGATCAACGAACTCCCTGACAACCCACCGAGCTACTTGATCCTCCTCGCCGAGGACTCGGAGTTCTTCAACGGATGTGGGGATTACTGGGTGGAGAACCGTGAGGACTTGGATGGATTCTTCGCCGAAGCGCAGTGGGAAGTCGAATGGTCTCACCGGTGAAAAATCCTTCGCTATACGTGTACGCGCGAACGGAGATCACCGGCGTGGGTTAAAGGGCGCCGGACCGCACGGACGCACGTACGCCTATGCCATCAACCGCCACGGTCGCCCTGCGGCAAGCAAGTCCGCACCATCGCTCTCTGACCCGTCGCCCCACCCCGCGCCTGCACCTCGGGAGGGAGTCGCGCGGCCGACCCCGTGCCCCATCCGTGCCCAGCAGAGCGGACAACAGCGGTCAGGTACAGCTTCCAGAGACCACGGCGACCCCAGCTTCCTCGCAGGAAAGCGCAGGCCAGAGCCCTTCCGGAGACTCAAGTACCGCTGATTCCCAAGCTCAGAGCGCGAGTTCGATTCTCGTCACCCGCTCTTTGATGAAGACGCTGGTCAACAACCGGGGTCTTCTCGTGTTCGCCGTCGGCCTGTCGTGTAGGGGCTGTGGGGACGGCTGACCCGCGTGGTTGCGGGTGGGCGTGGTGCCCTAGCGTGTGCGGCAGTGAAGGGCGGCAACTCGCGTACGAGGAGCGTGTTTTCGGTGACACGTTGACGCTCACGTCGAGCTTCGACGAAGTGGGCCGTCTCTGTGCAGAGCGCTTCAGCAACGCTGGCCGCACGCTCATCAGCCGTACTTACAGCTATCGGACCGAGGCTGTCGAGTTGAGCATCCGACTCATCGGCGTAGCGTGGAAAACGCATGGGTCGGGCGCAGCCAGGTCGTGGAGTGGCCGGGGGACCATGCGGCAACCGGCGTCGAGGGCTGGGTATCTCAGGGAATCGCGGCAATGGCGCGCAAGGAGTGAGGTTGGTGAACAACTCATCGATCGAACGGTTGCGGGACCGCGTACGGGGGCCGGTGGTCACTTCTGACAGCGATGGCTACGACGAGGCGCGCAGGGTCTACAACGGCATGATCGACCGGTTCCCGGCGGCGGTGGTGCAGTGCGCCAATGCGGGCGATGTCATGGCTGCGGTCGACTTCGCACGTGACAACGAGCTGGACCTCGCGGTGCGTGGTGGTGGGCACAGCGTGCCCGGCTTCGGGACCTGCGACGACGGTGTGGTGGCCGATCTGTCCGGCATGCGAGGCGTCCGCGTCGATCCCGAACGACGGACCGCGCGGGTGGACGGCGGCGCGACCTGGGAAGACTTCGACGCGGCGACGGGCGCGTTCGGTCTGGCGACCACGGGTGGGATCGTCTCCACCACCGGCGTCGCGGGACTCACCCTCGGTGGCGGCATCGGATACCTCGCCCGCAGCCTGGGCCTGAGCTGCGACAACCTGATCTCGGCCGATGTGGTGACTGCGGACGGCAGGCTGCTCGTCGCGAGCGAGCACGAAAACGACGACCTGTTCTGGGCCATCCGCGGCGGCGGCGGCAACTTCGGCGCGGTGACATCGTTCGAATTCCGGCTCAGTCCGGTCAAGGACGTCTATGGCGGGCCCATCCTCTACGAGTTGGAAGACGCCGGCACGGTTCTGCGTTCGTTCCGCGAACTCATCGCCCACGCCCCGGAAGAACTCGGCGGCTTCCCCGCGTTCCAGATCGCCCCGCCACTACCGTTCATCCCGGAGAACCGGCACGGCGACACCTTCATCCTGATCGTCGCGTGCTGGGCCGGTCCCATGGATGAGGGAGAGCACGCCGTCCAACGGTTCCGCGATATCGCACCGGTGGTCGCCGAGCACGTCGGTCCGATGCCGTATTCCGCGCTCAACAGCGCGTTCGACGCGCTGGTACCGCCCGGCCTGCAGCACTACTGGAAGGCCAACTTCGTGACCGAGCTCAGTGATGCGGCGATCGCGGCCCACCTCGATCACGGGCCTCTCCTGCCTGCCATGAATTCGACGGTGCACATCTATCCGATCAACGGCGCCTGCCACCGCGTGGCGCCGGGGGACACGGCCTTCGCCTACCGGGATGCCACGTTCGCCACCGTCATCGCCGGAATGTGGCCGGACCCTGCCGACAACGAGACCAACACCGCCTGGGTGCGTGACTACTACGAGGCCACCGCTCCGCACTCGGAGGAGGGCGGGTACATCAACTTCATGGCCGAGGACGACCAGGACCGGATCAGAGCCAACTACCGGGGCAACTACGAACGCCTCGTCGAGGTGAAGAGGGCTTACGACCCCAGCAACCTGTTTCACGTGAACCAGAACATCAAGCCGTAGCGGCGACCCCGGCGCTCGTACGGCGGGGCCGTTACGTCCACGACGCTCGGGGCGCCCGGGTGGAGCGGCGGCTCGTGGGCCGGCCGGAGGTAGGTCGACAGCCGCCTTCTCACGATCCATCACCGACCTCGTTCGTCCCGGTTTCAGTGGGCGAAAGCTGCGTCACCCCTTCTTCTTGGGGTCTCGCGCCGCGTCTGTGCCGGGCGATACCGGCCGATCCTTTGGCCCTGGCTGTGCGGGACGTTCCGGGGTCTTCTCGGTCCTGTTGGCTCCCGTCTTCTCCTGCTGCTCTCCCGCCAACAACCGCTCGCAGTAGCCCGGTACGGCCTCCCGGCCGCCCGCCGCATTCTCAAGCAGGCCTGTTGCCGCCTCCCCGGGCGGCTTGCTTCGCCCCTCGGTTGCCGCAAGGTAGACGCGGCAGTGCGCGACGGTGTCCCGCGCCGTGTCCGGGCGCTCCTTGGGCGACGCCTGCGAGGCCGGCGGGGTGGGCGAGGCCGGCGGGGTGGGCTTCGACGCATGCTGTGGCGGCCGTCCCACGCGCCCCTCACCAGCCGATTCTTCGGCCGCGCCGGGTACCGTGGGCGCGTTCTGCCCGGGCTTCGGCTCCGCGCCACCACCGAACGGCGACGGGATGTCACCGGCACCCGCCGCCACCGCGACCCCGCCGAGTGCCGCCGCCGCGACGAGAGCCGCCAGTAGAGCCTTGAACGACCGTGACCAGCGCCGCTCATCGACCGGTCGCCAGTCGTCCCGTCTGCGCCGTCGGGGCGGCGGCGTCGCGTGCGCGCCTTCCTCGTGCGCCGTACGGAAGGCATGGAGCGCCTTCTCCTCGGCAGCCGGGCTGAGGGCGCCGGGGCGGCTCGCGACGTCGAGCAGCGTCTCCAGCTCAGGGGTACGGGGATCCACCGGTTCGGGATTCATGTCCCATCCTTCAGCATGCGGGGTGTTCCAGGCGTCGCACCGCGTGCTCCGGCCCGGGTGAGTTGCCCCGCCAGTCTCTTCAGCCCCCGGTATGCCGCGGTGCGAACCGCGCCGGGGCGCTTGCCCAGCACCCGTGCGCTCGCCGGCCCGTCGAGCCCGACGACCACGCGCAGCAGTACCGCCTCCGCCTGGTCGCGCGGCAGGCTCCCGATCAGTTCGAGCGCCTGCTCCGTGCAGAGCTTCTCCAGGACCGCGGCTGCCGTGTCGTGTCCGCCCGGCAGTTCCAGCATGTCCTGTTCCAGCAGTGATGTGCGCGGTCGCCGTTTCTGCCTGCGGAGATGGTCCAGGGCACGGTGACGGGCAATGGTCACCGTCCAACCCCGGAAACCCGCGCCGTCACCGCGGAAGCGGCCCAGGTCGCGCGCGATCTCCAGCCAGGCTTCGGACACCGTCTCGCACATCGCCTACGGGCCCCACGGCTACATCCGTGAGATCGACGCCACCTTCGAGCGGACCTGCAGCGGATCCACCCTGCCCGTACGGGGCGAGCTCCACGCCCGTATGCCCGAGCCGCCCGCGGAACTCGCCATCGGCGTACAGCTGAACACCACGGGCACGGTGGCCACCCGTACCGGTGAGATCACCGTCGGCACCACCACCACCACCTGCAACAAGCCGGCCCGCATCAGCATCAACGTCAGCGCCTACCAGACGCAGAAGCGCACGACGGCGACCGGTTCGCACGAGAACCTGATCGTTGTCTGCGAGCCCGGCTCCCCGGTTCCGTGGACCACCTCCTTTCCCAGCGACATCGATCCCACCGCCTCCTTCCAGCCCGCAACCGCCGTGCTCCGGGGGCTGGCCACCGCGGACGACCGTGACTACCCCGTGAGCGTCACCGACTTCCGGAGCGACGACATCACGCTCGTCAGGTCCTGACTCCGCGGCGGGCCCGGCTCGGCCGGGCCCGGCCTGCCCCTGTCCCGGGGCTTCCTTGCTGTGTCGGAGCCAGATCCTTCGCAGTGGGCGTACTTCACGGCTTGAGGCCCTTGCCCGTGTCGGTGAGCCTGCGGCCGAGGTCGGCCCCGGTCGACGCGTCTTCGAAGGGCACGTCCTCGGCCGCAGGCTCAGGCCGGAGGCCCGGGGCGCCCGAGGCCGGGCGTGAGGGCGAGGGTGGCCGCGACGGAGGCGGCGGCCATCACGGTCATGGCGGTCGCCGGCGACGTGAGCTGCGCGATGCCGCCGGCGATCGCCGCTGCTACACCCTGCATGGTGAACATCCCTGAGTGGTGCAGTCCGAAGGCGTGTCCCCTCAGCTCGCCCGGGACCATGGTCATCAGGCGTTCCTGGAGCAGCAGGTTGGCGGAGAAGCCGACCGAGGCCAGGGTCACGGCGGCGAGCGCCACGGGCAGCGCCGGGTGGAGGGCGAAGATCAGGTAGGGGGCGGCGAGCAACAGCAGCAGGGGTGGCGCACCGAGTCTCTCGCGCCACCGCGGGGACAGGAAGCGACCGGTCATGGTGTCTCCCGCCAGCATGCCCACCGCGGCGGCGGCGAACAGGAGCCCCGCGTGGCGTGGGGCGTGGGAGATGAAGAGCGACTCGCAGCCGACGACGAGACCGTTGGGCACCCACAGCGCCAGGTAGACGCGGCGCCGCGGCTTCGATGCCCACAGGCGCGCGTTGCTCCGCCAGGTCTCCCGCACGGACGGACGCCCCTGTGCGCGCGGCGGCCGGCTCGCGAGACCGATGCGGGCGACGGACGCGGCCACGACGAAGAGCGCGGCGCCTGTCAGCAGGGCCCCGCGGGGCGTCAGGACGTTGACGAGCACGGCGCCGACGGCGTACCCGAAGATCTGCAGGGTTCCCGCGCACATGTTGAGCACCGAGCGGCCGAGCAGGTAGCCCTCCGCGGGGACGATCTCGGTGAGCAGTCCGTAGCGCACCCCGCCGCCGACCGAGCCGAGCATGCCCTGCACTGCCAGGATCGCGAAGATCGTCGCGACGGACAGACCGGGCAGGGCCAGGACGGTGGTGACCGCTGCGAAGAAGAGTGCCAGGCCGGTGGTCGCGGCGCGCGGCGGCAGACGGTCCGTCGCCGACAGCAGGAAGGTCGCACCGATGATCTGCGCCAGCAACGGGCCGAACATGCTGAGGGTGGTGAGGAACGGTGAGCCCGTCGCGTCGTGGACGAGGGTCCCGATGGCCATTCTGCTGATCGTCTGGGCCGCCATGTGCGCGGCGGTGGCCGAGAGCAGCGGGGAAAACTCCGGAGCCCTGAAAAGCTCCTGGTAGGTGCGCATGGCCGGAATGTCGGCACGCGTTCCGGCACGGAGGTAATGTTTCGCGGGGTGGCGAAACCATTGGGCTGCTGGGAAGTCAACGCGGATACGGTCGCGAGCAGCCGGTTCGTCGTCCGTGAACGGCTGGCCGCCGATCCGGTCACCGCCCTGCTGGTGCGCGTCGCCCTGGGCAGGTATCGGTGGATCGCCGACTTCGTGACACCGGTGCCCTTCCGGGAGGGTGAGGCGCAGGGCGGTGCGGAGTGCCATGACGAGTTGGCGCGGATCCGTGAGACGCTGGCCGACACCGCACGCACGGACCTGGAGATCGCTCACCGGGGGCCGTTGCCGGATCCGTTGCTGCGCGCCGATCTGCCGGAGCGCATCACCGACCTGCTGGAGTGGGTGTGGCGGGAGACCGTGGCGCCCGACTGGTCGCGACGGCGGCGCGTCATCGAGGCCGATGTGGTCGCGCGTACACGCCAGTTGAGCCAACTGGGCTGGGCAGCGGCTCTGGACGGCATGCATCCGGAGATGCGTTGGCTGGGCAGCAACCGGCTACAGATCAACACCCGCGCCTTCCCGCCCCGGCAACTGATGGGCGCACAGCTGCTGTTCGTGCCGGTCACAGCGCGCAGAGGGTGGATCTCCACGGACCGTCCGGACGACCGCGGCGCGGTCCACCGCAACGCCGTGGTGTACCCCTGCTCGGGCACGCTGGCGGAGCAGGGGCGAACCTCCGCTCCGGAGGCACTGGCCAAGCTGCTCGGTGCCGGGCGGGCGAGCGTTCTGATGCTCCTGGACAGCCCGATGAGCACGACGCACCTGGTGGCGATGACGGGCCAGGGTCTCGGTTCGGTGGGCCGCCACTTCAAGGTGCTCCTGGATGCCGGACTGGTCGGCCGACGCCGTGCGGGACGGTCCGTGCTCTACTACCGCACCCCTGTCGGCGACGGGCTGGTGCGGGCACAGGACTCCTGAGGGCCGTCGTCACCCCTCATGCCTCATGCTCGTACGCACGCCTGTCCATTACGGCTCTCCCCCATGTCCACATTTCCCCATCGACGACCGGCCCGAAAGCGTCACTTGATCGGCCGGGCAAGTCCTGGATGTCACCGCCAGTGAGGGAGGAGTATGGGGGGCATGGGAGAACTCGTGGATCACGTCGACGAGCGTGACAGGGTCATCGGCGTCGTGGACCGGAGCGAGGCGGTGGCGGCCGGGTGGCTGTACCGCATGTCCATGGTGGTGTGCCGGGACGGGGAGGGTCGCTATCTGGTGCACCGGCGGCCCGAGAGCAGCTCGCGCTTTCCCGGCGAGTACAGCTGGCTGGTGGCCGGTGCGGTGGGGGCGGGAGAGTCGTATGCGGAGGCCGCCGCCCGTGAGCTCCGTGAGGAGATGGGGGCCCGGGCGTCCGTCCGCCCGCTGTTCACGTTCCTGTGCCGGGGCGAGCTGAGCCCGTACTGGTTCGCGGTGCACGAAGCCACCGTCGATCAGGAGCAGATAGCACCGCAGGCCGCCGAAGTAGCGTGGCATGGCTGGCTGTCCGGCGACGAGCTACGGGATGCGATGGCGAGCTGGAAGTTCGTCTCGGACAGCCGCGATGCCTACAACCGCTACATGCGACTCGCCACGGACCGCCCGCGCTGAGCCCGGGCGCCCGGTGGGTTTCGGCGGCCCGTTCATATCGGGCGTCGTTCCGTGGTCCGGGCGGGCCGCGCCCGGACCCCGCCGCCCTGGCGTCGCAGGTCCAGAGCCGCGAGGACCGTGCGCTCCAGCGCCAGCAGCAGGGCGAGTCCGATGGCTGCCACCACGCCCCATCCCAGGTCGGGAAGCCAGAGCAGCGCCATTTCCACCGTGCCGCCGAGCGTCGAGGGCAGCCACCACAGGAGCGCCGCCAGGGCCGTCGCGGCGGTGACGGACGCGGTGGTGGTCGCGACGATCCTGCGGCGGGAGCGGGCGCGGGCCGCCGCGCGTCTGCCGGGCAGGCGGCGCAGGGCCGGGGCGGCCACGGACAGCAGGAGCAGTACGGCGAGGGCTGCCGTGGCCCAGGGCAGGGCGGTGGCCACCGGGTCGGTCGGCGTGGTGCCGGGGTCCACTCCGGAGAGCAGCTGCGCCACCCCGAACGCGGCGTCGTGGAACTCCTTGGCCCGCAGCAGGTGGAAGGCGTTCTGCAGGACGATCACGGCCCGGTCGCTGTCCGGCAGCATGATGACCATGGCGTCGTAGCCGGGCAGAGATCCGTCCTTCCAGACCATGCGCTCCCCCGTGCCCCTGAGCGTGCCGACCGACCAGCCGAGGCCGAAGCGGTCCACGTCGCTTTCGACGTGGCCGCGCTGGCTCTCGGCGGTGCCCTTCGCCGAGAGCACCCGCCGGCCGTCCAGCCGGCCGCCGTCGAGCTGCGCGAGGGTGAACCGGGCCAAGTCCCTTACGGTGCCGCCCACATGTCCGTACGGCACGCCGGAGGTGTCGTAGGGCGCGTCGAAGGGGACGGTGACGCCGAAGACGGAACGGTGGCCGGGCGCCACCCGCTCGCGCTCGAAGTCCCGCTCGGTGGACACGGCGTGGTCCATCCCGAGCGGATCGAAGACCTTCTCGTGCAGATAGGCGCCGAACGGCCGCCCGGACACCTCCTCGACCAGTGCGCCGAGTACGGCGTAACCGGCGCTGGAGTAGGCGTAGACCTCGCCGGGCTCGGCGGCCGGGGCGATCTTCGCCAGGTCGCGCGCCGCGTCGGCGAGGGCGCGCGGCGCGTTGTCGTAGCGGTCGGCGATCTCGCCGGAGGCGGATGCGGGGATACCGCTGGTGTTGGTGAGCAGGTGCCGGACCGTCACGCGGTCGGATACGTCCCGGTCCGCGAGCCGGAACCAGGGCAGATACGTCCGTACCGGTGCGTCGAGCTCCACCCGGCCCGCCTCGACCTGCTGCATCACGGCGAGGCCGGTGACCGGCTTGGACACCGAACCCCACAGGAACGGCGTGTCCGGTGTGACCGCCCGGCCCCGGGCATCCTCGCCGAAGCCCCGTTGGTGCACGACGCGTCCGCCTTCGATGACGGCGAGCGCGGCACCGGGCGTGCCCGTCGCTTCCAGCCGGTCGCGGACATACGCGTCCAGCCGGGACCGGTCGGTCGCGTCAGCCTCGTCGGTCGCGTCAGCCTCGTTAGTTGCGTTGGTCGCGTCGGTCGCGTCGGTCGCCACCGTACGTAACTCCGATTCCTGGCCGTCGGGGGGGGGGGGGGGGGGGGTGTGTACACCCCCCCCCCCCCCCCCCCCCGGGGGGGCGCCCCCCCCCCCCCCCCCCCCCCCCGCGGGGCGCGGGGGGGGGGGGGGGGGGCCCCCCCCCGGGGGGCCCCGGGGGGGGGGGGCGGGGGGGGGGGGGGGGGGGGGGGTTCCCCCCCCCCCCCCCCCGCCGCCACGAGTGCGGCCCGGACCAGCCTCCCCGGCCCCGGCCCTGTGAGCCATCGGTGTCCCCGCGT